>NZ_JAOSIT010000005.1:0-26841 GCF_030586975.1 Candidatus Phytoplasma gossypii
TTTTTATTTTTTAAAAAGAATAAAAAGTGAAACTTCAGCTTTTCTAAAAATATTTTTAGAAAGGGGACTCATGAATCGAAAAACATTATTTTTACTTTTTTTAAAAGATAAAAGTAATTTTAAGTTATGCGAACAATTAATAATATTACATTTACCTTTAGTTAAAAAACTAGTTTATCAATTTAAATATTATCCGCGTTGTTTAACTCGAGCCAATCTAGAACAAGAAGGGATGAGTGGTTTAAGCAAAGCTCTCGATCATTATCAAGATTTAGGTTATGATTTTTTAGCTTATGCGAGACCCCATCTTCGGAAAGCGATTTCCGAAGCCATTCGAAAAATGATTAAATCGATTCCTTTAGTTAGTTGGGTAGATCATTATCATTATCCTTTAACATCCCCCTTATTAACACCACATCAACACTGGTTAAAACAAGGGCATCACGAACTTTTTTAAAAAAAATGAAAACGACATTAAGTACAAAGGAATTTAAATATTATTCATTTAAGTTTTGGGATTCCTTTAGGCAATATCCATGAAAGTTTTTGTTATAATCTACCAAACATAGTATTCTTAATTTATCAAATATTTAAATATTTTTTAAATTTTATTTATTTTAGAACAAAAATTAAAAATAAAGTTTTTATTACAACATTATTTTTCAAAATAAATTAAAAATCTTTTTTCTTTAAAGAAAAATATAAAATAGTTTAAAAAAACTTATTCTATAGAAATTAGATTATTGAAAGATCTCAATGGGCTTCAAAAGATGCCTAAATATCATGTTATCTAACCAATAACCCATACTGATAAACATTGAAAGGAGATGGTCGGTTCGTCAAATGAAAGAATAACAGATTAAAACAGACCATAAAAGCGGGTTGAGATGCAGTAGTTAATCCAAAAGATTCTGCGACCAAATGTTCCCACGGATAAGTCTGAAATGACCGAAGAAGGAAAGTAGATGTAATGTAAAACTTACCACGCAAACTAATGAAACCGTGTAGTTCAGTAGTTATCAATTTAGGATTGAGGAATTGAATAGTTTATCATCGAAAAAAAGCTGAAATCTTACCAATAGTCAGGAAAGACATTAAAACATGAGCGGTCACTTCGCCCGGAGAACAAAGGCAGATATTTAGAGTAACTTGGAGAATCCTAAAGCTAACGAGTTGGGAAATAAAAACCCCAATAGCCAAGGATAAAGAAGTTATTTAGTAGTCATAAGAAATTCAAAGCTAAATTTGGAAAAATTTAGTGCACTGACTTACAAGAAGAGAGAGAGAGAATAACTCTCACAAGGCGAAAGTAGCTAGTAATTTATTATTTATTTAATGGAATAAAGAGGGGGGGTAGTTGATAAATGATGTCAACAACTGTTTCCCGAGAAACTAAGCTTTCGTTAACATTGAATAAGATTCGATATTGTTCCGTAAAAAAGCAAAGGAACAATAAGAAGAATAAATAGCTAATTAGCCGTGAGGGGAAATTAGTTCTTGAAAGAGAACAAATTAGGGAAAACCAGATGCTGGGAAACTCGCTTGTCCGGTTTTTTGGGCGGGGGCTAACAGCAAATACAAATCGCTACATAAAAACGCAATTAATCTATCCGTATCAAATATAAAAAAAATATCTTTTAAAACAAAAGAATTATCAAAAAAAGTTTAGACACTTTTTTAATTCCATAAAATATTTTTTTGTTTAAAAAGATAATAAATTAGCAACTTAATTTTAGTCTTCGAGCATAATTTAAAATTAAAAATTGTCTAAAAAAACGAAAAAGTTCATATTATTGCTTGATTTTTTGTTCTAATTTCTCGATTAAACGATTAATTTCCTTGACTTAGAGGTTTTAAAAAAGTTGTTAAATAAAAAAACTTGCTAAATTGAGCAAGTTTGTTTTGATTAAATTATGTTCTTATAATTTTATTTTTGATTTGAATTAATATTAAAGAAGCGATAGATATTAATGACAAAATTAAACCATAAAATAATAAATTACTTAAACTTATATTTAAATCTATAATCTGATAAGGAGATTTTTGCCAAATAACACATAATATCCCATATAAAAAAGGATGAGTTAAACCAATATAAAAATTTTTTAATTTTAACGAGGTTTTATTTAAAAAAAAATAATAATATGAAAATATTAAAGGTAAAAATATATGTTCTAAATAAGCCACTAAAATCTCAAAAGAATTTCTTTGATGATAAAGATGTTTATTCTCTATTTTAAAATTGTAAAATAAAAGTAAAAAACAATCAATTAAACAAATAAAACTTAAATTTTTTTTGATTTTAGAGTTTACAGGTAAATATAAAATAACAAAATAAATATTAATTAATAAAATAGTTTGTCGTGTAAATAAATATAATGAATAAAAAGGTTTATGAAATCCTTTAGTTAAACCTAATATTAAAATTAATAAATTAATTATCTTAATTATCAGTAATCTATTTTTTTTCATAATTATACCATATTTATAAGTTTATTAGTTTTTTAATTATTATTTTGAAGCACAATATGATGTTGATTTTGGCAAAACGATAAATTTTTCAGGATTAAAGTGAAGACAGAAATCGGTTAATTTGAAATAATAATTGTGAACACGGTCGTAACCAAAGTAATAATCTTGTTCTTATTTTAAGAATTGTTTCGGAACTTTTTTATTTCAAGATTAAGTAAGTGCCAATTAAACTTTCGTGTTATTTTTTTTGGAATTTTACATATAAATATAATTAACTTTAATCTTTTTTATAATATATTAACTTTTAAATTCAGTTTTTATCTTCAGGTTTAGCTAAATATTAATGAATCTTTTAACTCCATAGAGAGTATCGCCTGGTATATTTGTTTATTTACTTGATATTTAGGCCTCTTTGGCACTTTCATCATATTATCAATCTATTTGTAATTTTATTATCAAATAAAATATTAAAATAAATTTTTTTTAAAAAATAAAATTACTTTATTCATATCAAGATTTTTAGGTTTTAAATTTTCTTGCTTATTAGAAAACATAAAATTATCACAATACCAGTTTTTTAAATATTGATACATATCTAAAGATAATGAATCGTATAAATTATTTTGATCATCAATAGATAAAAAAGATCTAATAATTATATACCATGATATATTTTTATTATAAGGTATAAATCTTTTTAATTCCCATTGTAAACAACATTCTAAAATTACTAAAAAATTTGTATTAACGATTGTATAATTATGATTTTTAGCATAAAAATCATGAAAACTATTAACATAATGAATTCTTTGATGCATTTCTAAAACCCATTTATTAATAGACAAATTAAAATAATTACGACCTAAATCTAAAAAAGGTTGCATAGCTTTGTTTTTAATATTTTTGTTCAAACAATAATCATACATACCAAATTCTTTTCTTAAAGCACATAAAGAAATATCAGGGGTATATGGATATAATTCATAAGGTATTATTCTCATTTAAAATCCTTTTTAAATAATTTGATTTACAATTTAATCTTATAAAAAGAAAATTATACTTTTTTAGGTTTATTTATCGAAATAATAAAATTTTTTTATTTCTAAGTCCAAGTAATTAATCAAAAAAATATTTTTAATTTTATTTTTCGAAACGCTGAAATAGTTTATCTTTCTTACCGACTAAAATTTTATTTTTGGTAATACCGAAAAATTTTAAACTTTCAAAAGTATTTTCTTCTGATTGAATTTGATCTAAAATACATTTAGCTGTAGTTGGCAAAAAAGGTTGTAATAAAACACCAATAAAACGTAAAATTTCTATTGTATTATATAAACAATAATTTAATTTATTAATATCTTGAGAAGAATTACTTTTAAATAATTCCCATGGTTTTATTAAATCAATATATTTATTACCATAACGTGCCAAATTCATAATATGTTCAATAGCTTCAGATATTTTAAAATCTTTCATACATAAACGAATTATTGGTAAAACCGAAAGAGCAAAATTTGATAATTTTAATCCTAATTCATTTTCAAAATTATTAACTTTAATAACTTTATTATCACGATATTTTTTTAACATGCCTATAGAACGACTTAATAAATTACCAATAGTATTTATCAAATCCGTATTATAACGTTCAAACATTAAATCATAAGTTAAACAACCATCAGAAACATATGGAATTTCATGTAAAACAAAATAACGAATAGCATCAATAGGAAAAATTTTATTTAAATCATCTACATAAACTACATTTTGAGTCGATTTAGACATTTTACGATTATTAAATAAAATCCAAGGATGAATTAAAAATTGTTTAGGCAAAGGTAATTTTAAAGCAAATAAAAAACTCAAATAATAAATTAAATGAAATCTCACAATATCTTTACCTATAATTTGCAAATCAGGCGGCCAATATTTAACGAAATTTAAATCTTCATGCCAAAGTTGATCATCATTTGATTGCGGAAATTTTAATAAACCTGTAATATAATTACTTAAAGCATCAAACCAAACATAAGTGATGTGTGCATTATCAAAAGGCAAAGGAATTCCCCATCTAAAAGAAGTTCTTGAAATTGATAAATCTGCCAAAGGTTCTTTTAATAAATTTAAAATTTCTTTTCTACGCGCAACCGGTTTAATTAAATCAGGATGATCTTTTAAATATTGCAATAAAATTGGTTGATATTTGGATAATTTAAAAAAATAAACTTCTTCTTTCATCCAAATTGGAGTTTCGCCACTAGGTAATTTATTATCAATTAAATCTTTATCGGAAACATAATTTTCCTCAGCGATAGAGTACCAGCCTTGATAAACTCCTAAATAAATATCTTTTTGTTCGAATAATTGATCTATAAATTTTTGAACATATTTCTTATGTTTTTCATCAGTAGTACGAATAAAATAATCATATTGAATATTAACAGAATCATAAATTTGTTTAATTTCATTAGAAATATAATCAACATATTCTTGATTAGACATTTCATTTATTAAAGCTTTATTTTCTATTTTTTGACCATGTTCATCTGTTCCTGTTTGAAAAAAAACAGAATATCCTTCCATTTTTTTAAAACGTGATATAGCATCTGCTAAAATAATTTCATAAACATTACCTATATGAGGCAAAGATGAAGTATATACAATCGAAGTAGTAATAAAAAATTTATCTTTCGAAACCATATAAACTAATTTTAATTACTCCTTAAGTTCTAATTTTAACCTATTTTATCTGAAATTGCTTATAAATTTGTTTCTTAGATATCTTACGTTCTCTAGATAAAAAACTCAAAGCTTCTTTCCGAGAATAACCTTGTTTCAATAAAAGTAAGAAATGTTCTTCCAAAGTTAAATCTTGAAATGGTGACAAAAATTTGTTTTTATCGATAATGATTACATATTCACCTTTTAAGGATAATTTTTCTTTTTCTCGCAAAATCTCATTAATATCTCCGCAAATAATAGTTTCAAATTTTTTAGTTAATTCTTTGGATAAATTAATATTTCTGTGAACATAAAGTTTTTGAATCAATAACAAAGTCTCTAATAAACGTAAAGGAGATTCAAAGAAAATTAAAGCTCCTTCGAAAAAACGATATTTTAATAAAATATTTTCTTTTTGTATTCTTTTTTTTGGAAAAAAACCTAAAAATAAAAAAGGTAAAGCGAAAGTAGAAATACTAAAAGAAGTTGTAACAGCAGAAGCTCCCGGCAAAGGACACACGTAAAAACCTGATACTTGCACTTCACGAACTAATAACAAACCTGGATCACTAATCAAAGGAGTTCCTGCGTTACTAATGAGAGCTAAATCTTTATTTTGTCGCAATAAAGATAAAACTTGAGAAATTCTTTGTTTTTCGTTAAATTGATGTAATGACAATAAATTATTCTCGAATTTATAAAATTTCAAAATTTTATAAGCTTGACGAGTATCTTCAGCCAAAATGCAATCTACTTGTTTTAAAATATTTAAAGCTCTAAAAGTTAAATCTGACATATTACCTATAGGAGTAGCAACTAAATATAAAGTAGCTTTTTTCTCTTGAAAAGTTTTTTGAATGTATAACATAATTCATATCCATTATAATTATTATTTTTTTTTAATTTCTAAAATTAAAGCTAACCAACAAAATTTATTTTCCATTTTTAAACTCATAGATTCTAAATCATTAAAAATTCTTAACCAATTTATAATTTCTATTTCTGATAAAAAAATTAAATTACCTATTTTAAACAAATATTTCGGAAAATTATGCCTTGTTTTTTGGTTTTTTTGATAAAATAATAAATCTATAAAAAAATTACTTAATATAAACAAAAAATCACTAAAAAAATACTCATAAATCATTAAATTAAATGTTTCATACAATAATTGATTAGAAAAAGATTTTGTTTGAAAATTTTCCAAAAAAATTAAAAAAAATTTTTTCAAATTAAAAAAATAATTTTTATTTAATAAGTAAATTTCTTGTTTATTAACTTCTTTTAATAAATTCAATAATATTTTATCCAAAATATCTTTTTGCGAATCCAAAACATTCGAAAAAGAATTTCGAGAATAAGGATGCCAACATAAAAATTGTGATCTAGAAACAATAGTAGGTAAAACTAAATTACGATCTTCAGTGAACAAAATACCTAAAATATTTTCGTTTATAGGATTCTCTAAAAAATAAAGCAAACTATTAGCCGCATTATAACTAACCTTTTCTATAGATTCTATAACGTAAATTTTTTTTTTTTGAATTAAAGAAGTTTGTGTAAAATAATTATACATTTCTAAAATTTGTTCTTTACCAATAGAAAAATTTTTATCATCACGCAAATAATAAAAATTAGGATAACTATTTTCTATAATCATTTTTTTTAAAACATCAGGTTTAATATTATCTTTTTGCAAAAATTCATATACTAAATCTATAATTAATGATTTTTTCATTTGAGCATTTAAATTAGTTTCTATCAAATATAAATGAGATAATTTTTGATCACGCATTAACATTCTAAAATATTCTATTAAATAATTATTAGACATAATATTTATATATTCAATCTAAATAATTCACGTAATTTATTCAAAATAATTATATGAACTTCTTCAAAAGAAAGATTATTAGTATTAATTTTAAAAATTCTTTTTGGATATAAATGGCAAAGTTTTAAATAACCATCTCTAATCTGTTGGTGCCAAAATATTTTTTGCGCGTCAAATCCTTCTAATTTAGATTTACTTCGAGCATATAATCTTTTTAAAATTATTTCCGGTTCCAAATCTAAATAAAAAGTAATATCAGGCAATAATTTATAAGCTAAATAATTAATTTGCCGAATAAATTTAATACCTAATTTCCTCAAATAACCTTGATAAACAAAAGAAGAATCTAAATATCGATCACAAATAACAATATTATTATCTGATAAAGCTGGTTTGATAACTTGTTGAAGATGTTCTGTTCTATCTGCTGCGTATAATAAAGATTCTGTTACAAAATCGATTTTATTATGAGTATTAATTAAAATTTGTTTTATAGATTTAACTAAATTACAACCACCAGGTTCTCTAGTCATAATTACTGGATATCGCTTTTTAATAGTTTGAAATAAAGAAAAAACATGAGTTGTTTTGCCAACGCCATCTCCGCCTTCAAAAGAAATAAACATAATTTTTACCTTTAACTTCCGCATTCAAATAAAAAAATAAATAAATTTTAACTAAAAAATTACTGATTAAAATCTTAATTATAAATGATTCAAAATCAAACAAAAAAACTCCAACACAATAATAATAAATGAAAAAATAACATCAAATAATCAAGATAACTCATATAATAATAAGTTAATTTTGTGCGTGGAGCTCCTAAAACATAACCTCGCGATTCCATAGCATTAGCTAAAATCGAAGATTTTTGAAAAGAAAGAGCAAAAATTGGTATTAATAAAGCAATAAAATAATAAATTTTTTTAAAAATATTTTGAGTATTTAAATCGATACCTCGAGAAATTTGTGCTTTTATTATTTTTTGCGATTCGGAAAATAAAAAAGGTATAAACATATAAATTAATGACAATAACATAGTTAAAGTTTCTAAAGGAAAATTAATTTTTTTAAGAGGTTTTAAAATAAATTCTAATCCATCGTTTATTTCCATAAAAGAAGTTGTCCCAGCAAATAAAGCAAAAACTAAAAAAATCATTAAAATACGTATAATAACAAAAAAAGTTTTCCATATATAATTTGAAGATAAAAATAATATTTGAGTTTCATTAATGAACAAACTTCGAGAAACGAAAAAACGAGGTAATAAAAAAATTATTATCAGAAAAAAATAACTATAAAAACCATTTACAAAATAATATTTAAAAATAAAAAATAATAAAGTAATTAAACACCAAATATAAAAGTTATTCCACATGAAAATTTTAATATCATCGCTTGTTTTAGAAACAGTAGATAAATTCAAAATTAAACTCAATATAATTAACCAATTTAAATGCGAAAATTTCTTAAGTAATTTTACCCACGAATAATTAGTTTTTTGCAACAACCAAAATATTAAGAAAAAATTAACTATTAATATAATCATATAAAAAAAAATATTTACCAAATCTTTATGTATAAAATTTAATGTAAAATTTAAACCTAAAATAATTTTTAACCAACAAAAAAAAATAAATATTTTAACAGCAGGATGAATCGAATATAAAAAAAAACTATTACGATATGATACTATATTATTTTTATTATTTGTTTTTATCATATCTTTCGATTCCGCCTGTATAAAATTTACGTAAATAAGCTAAAAATTCCTTTTCAGAATAAATCGGATGAAAAGGAATATTAAAATATTTTTGCATTAATTTTAAAAGACTAAAAGTTTTAGGTTCATATAAATTAAATTTATGCAATTTAAAAGTTTTAAAAAAAAATTCTTTAGAATTATCAAAAATAATATGACCTTTTTCCATAAAAATAACACGAGTAGCATATTGAGCTACCAAATTCATATCATGAGTAATACAAATAATTGTTTTTTTTTCTACTTGATAAAGATCTTGAAAAATTTTCATTATATCTGTATAACCTTGAGCATCCAATCCTCTTGTTGGTTCATCTGCAATAATAATCTGCGGTTCCATAATCAAAATTCCCGCAATAGCAACTTTTCTTTGTTGACCTCCGGATAACTTAAAAGGAGAAGTATTCATAAAATTACTACTAATTCCGACTTTATTTAAGATTTTTATAGCTTTTGTTTTTAATTCGTTAGAATTTTTATTAATATCAGTTGTAAAAGCAAACAAAACGTCTTTTAAAACAGTAGATTCAAACAATTGATATTCAGGAAATTGAAAAATTAAACCTATTTTCCGCTTTATATTAGTCAAAAATGCTGAAGAAGTTTTATAATTAATAATTTCATTAAAAATTTTCACTATACCTACTTCAGACAATAATAAACCATTCATTATTTGTACTAATGTAGATTTTCCTGAACCTGTAGGACCAACAATAGCAATAAATTCTTGATTCGGATTAATAGATAAATTAATTTTATTTAAAGCACAAACGCTATATTTATCATAAGAAAAACTTACATCTTTAAATTGTATTGCCATAAAAAATCCTTCAATTTAGACAAAATAATAGGTGGTTTTGATAAGCGATTAAAATCTTGTTGTAATTGATAATAAAGTTTTAAAAATAAAGGCAAATTGATAAAATTATTTTTTAAAAATATTTCATCTTTCATAAAATTAATAGGAATATCTTTTTTTAAAAGATTACCTTTTTGTAAAAAAATAATTTCATCACTTCGAAAGGCAAATTCCCAATCATGCGTAATAGTAATTAAAGTTATATTATTATTTTGATGAATATCTTCGATAAGATTATAAATTTCTTGGGTTCCTTGAGGATCTAAAAAAGATGTAGGTTCATCAAAAATTATAATTTTTGGTTCCATAACCAAAACAGATGCAATAGCTACTCGTTGTTTTTGACCTCCAGATAATTCTTGAGGATTACAATCCAATAAATGCAAAATATTTAACTTTTGAGCAATATTAAAAATCTTTTTTTCCATCACTTCACGCGATAAATTTTGATTTTCTAATCCAAAAGCAATATCATGTTTTACATCGCAACCAATAAACTGATAATCTGGATTTTGAAAAATAATACCCATACGAGCACGTAATAAAAATAAATTTTCTTCCGTTAAAACAATATTATCAATAATAACTTGACCTTTTAAAATCGGCAATAAACCAACCAAAATTCTAGCTAAAGTAGATTTACCCGAACCATTACCGCCTATAATTGAAACCCATTTTCCAGAATTAATACAAAAATTTAAATTTTGTAAAATTTCAACATCTTTATAACTAAAATACAAATTTTCAACAACAATCATAATCTACCTTAAAAACTCTAATATTTTTGGTTTTATATTGTATTTATAAATTTTCACTAAAATTAAAAATTAAATAGAATAAAACAATTTATAAATATTAATAAAAAATAAAAAAATATTTAATTCAAACAAAACGAATAATAGCCATAGGAGCAGAATCGCCACGACGAAATTCAGTTTTAATAATACGCGTATAACCGCTTAATCTATCATTATATTTAGGAGAAATTTCCTTAACTAACTTGCGTAAAATTGTTTGATTATTACTAAATTTTTGATTAAAAAATAAATTTAAAGCTCTTCTATGATTAGCTAAATTTGATGTTTTAGTCAAATTAATAACTTTATCCATTATACGACGTAATTCTTGAGCTTTTGATAAAGTGGTAGTTATTTGTTCAGATATTACTAAACTGGATACTAAATTTTTTAATAAAGATTTTTTTTGAGATTTATTACGTCTTAATTTGCTAAAACTCATAATCAAATACTTATCCTCTTTTCTTTATTTATTTTTATAATTTTATTCAAATTATTCTAATTTATTTAACATACCAAAATGCAAATCTAAATTTTTCATTTTTTCTTTAAGTTCTTCGAAAGATTTTTTTCCTAAACTACTTAATTTAGTGATTTCTTCTTCTTGATGACTAACTAATTCTCGAACAGTCAAAATTTTAGATTTTTTTAAACTATTTAATAATCTGACTGATAATTCTAATTGCTCAATTTTAAAATCTAATGCATGATTATGATGAGATTTTTCAGGTTCTTGAATAAAATTAATTTTTCGAGTTTCTTCTGATAATTCAACCAAAACAGCTAAATGATCTAATAAAATTTTAGCTGCTAAAGCTAAAGCTTTTTTAGGAGTAATAGCGCCATTAGTTTCAATTTCTAAAATTAATTCTTCTTTGTTGCCTAATTTAGATTCTACATGAAAAGTACTACGAATAATAGGAGTATATATAGAATCTATAGCGATAACCCCAAATTCACCACGATTATAAATTTTATTTTCTTCAGATCCTTTGTAACCGATACCTCTACGAACAGTTACTTCCATTTTTAATTTTGCATTTGAACTTAAAGTTGCTATTACATGAGAAGGATTGATAATTTTAATTCCAGTAACAGGTTTAAAATCTGATGCTGTAACTTCCTTAGGACCTTTCACATCTATTTCTAATTTTTGTTCAAAATCTTCTATAGAATCATAATCAGAACTTAAAATTACTCCTTTTAAATTCAATAAAATAGTCATTACATCTTCAGTAATACCTTCTATAAAACTAAATTCATGTTTAACACCTTCAATTTTAACATTAACAATAGCAATCCCTGGCAAAGAAGAAAGTAAAATTCTTCTTAAAGGTGTTCCTAAAGTATTACCATAAGTAGAAGATAAGCATTGAATAATAAAAATACTACAATTAGAATTAGAATTTTCTTTTTCTTGAATTTGCATTATAGGTTTTAAAAATTGTAATTTTGTCATGTTAATATCCTTTTTATCCACGAGGACGTTTACGAGGTCTACAACCATTATGAGGAACAGGGGTAGCTTCTTTAAAACATGAAACAAATAACCCCGCTTCTTTAAAAACTAAAACAGTATCACGGCCAAGACCAATACCATTAAAACGTACTTCTACACTTTTAGCGCCATAAGTTTTAGTAGCTATTTCAGCAACACTTTTAGCCACTTGTTGAGCAGCAAATAAATTACTTTTACGACTACCACGGAAACCTAAATTACCAGCACTTTTTTGTACAATAGTATTACCTTGTTCATCTGTAAAATTAATAATAGTATTATTAAAACTGGTTTTAATATGAATAATTCCTACAGGAATATTTTTTTTAACTTTTTTATCT
Source organism: Candidatus Phytoplasma gossypii (assembly GCF_030586975.1). Taxonomy (NCBI): domain Bacteria; kingdom Bacillati; phylum Mycoplasmatota; class Mollicutes; order Acholeplasmatales; family Acholeplasmataceae; genus Candidatus Phytoplasma; species Candidatus Phytoplasma gossypii. The sequence goes on from NZ_JAOSIT010000005.1 coordinate 12,285, forward strand.
TTTTTTATTTGTTTTTTTGAAGACATAAATTAAATTATCCTCTTTTTTTGAGATTATTATTTTTTTTAACTGAATCTAACAGATTTACTTGCCGATTTTTTCTAGATGTTTTGGCATTATTACGAGTATTTTGCCCTCTTACTGGCAATCCCAAATTATGCCTTCTACCTCTATAAGAATTAATAGCTATTAAATTCTTGATATTCATTAAAGCAAGTTCTCTTCTAAGTAAACCTTTTTCATTTAATTTATTAATTTCTGTCCTAATAGCGGTTAATTGGAATTCTTGCAAATCTTTTACTCGAATATTACCATCAATATTAATGGATTGCAAAATTTTACGAGATGTTTTAATCCCTATACCATAAATATAAGTTAAACCAATTAAAATACTTTTAGTACCAGGAATATCTGCTCCTGCAATTCTTAACATTTAAAATATACTCCTTTCTGTATCAGCCCTGTCTCTGATTATGACGACGTTTTTTCTTGTTAATAACAAATACTTTTTTATTACGTCGAACAATAATATCATCAGCACTACGTTTTTTTACAGATGCACGAACTTTCATAATTTTAAGATTCCTTTACAATTTATAACTTATAACGATAAACAATACGACCTATATCTTTGGAATCTGAACTAAATTCTACTTTTACTTTATCACCTAAAGAAATATGGATATTATTTTTACGTATTTTACCTGAAATACAAGCTATTATATTTTTTTTATTAGGTAATTCCAATTTAAATTTAGCACCCGGCAATGTTCCGATAACTGAAGCATCTATACTTATTTTTTCCATATAATATTCGAAAAAAACCCCTTTATTACAAATTTATAATGTTAAAATTTCATAACCTTGAAAAGTAACTGCAATAGTATGTTCAAAATGAGCGCTTAAACTATTATCTTTGCTAATTGCTGTCCAACCGTCATAAAGTATTTGAACTTCTTTACTACCCAAAGTAAACATTGGTTCAATACAAAAAGTCATTCCTGGTACTAATACATAATCTTTTTCCACAAAATTAAAATTAAAAATATAAGGTTTTTCATGTAAAAATTTACCAATGCCATGACCAGAAAAACTTTCGATAATACCATAACCATTCAAACTACCAATTTTAAAAATAGCCTTCGAAATATCTGATATTCGATTACCCGGACGAACTTGCTCAATACCTTTATATAAAGCTTCTTGAGTATCTTTCAACAATTTAATAGTCTTATCAGGAATATTGCCTATAGCATATGTAAAAGCAGCATCTACAAAGTAACCTTTATATTTAATTCCTAGATCTAGAGTTATAATATCACCATTTTTTAAAATTTGTTGATCAGAAGGTACTCCATGAACTATTGCATCATTCACAGAAGTACAAATATGTCCTGGAAAACCATCATAATTTTTAAAAGCAGAAATCACTTCATACTCTTGCATAAATTTATTAGCCAAAAAATCTAACTTCCCTGTGGATATACCTTCTTTTAAAAAAAAAATTAATTTTGTCTTAATTTGAGATAAAATTTTGCCTGCCATTTTCATTATAGCGATTTCATCTTTGTTTTTAACAGTGAACATAAAATAATTGATTCCATTTTATATATTTTCATAAATAAATTTTTATTTCTTAAAAGTACTAAAAATAATAATTCACAATAAAATTAAAATAATTTATTATATAATTTATTCACATTAGTACTAGTTGTAATTTTTTGTACAATTTCAATAGCTACCCCCACTACAATTATAAGACTAGTTCCTCCTAAATTAAAAGTAGCAAAACGATTTAATTTACTAAAGAAAATAAAATTAATTATATCAGGTAAAGCTGCTAATATTGCCAAAGAAAAAGCTCCCATAAGGGTAATTTTAAATAATTTTTTTGTAATTTTATAAACGGTCTCTTGTCCCGGTTTAACTCCATCCAAATAAGCATCTTGTTTAGATAAATGATTAGCAATATCATAAGGATCTAACATTATAAAAACAGAAAAAAACGAGAATAACAAAATCAATAAAAGATAAACAAAAAAACCTAAACCTAAATAATAATATTGTGATTCTTGCAACTGAATAATAAATTTTTTAAAATAATTATCATTAGATAAAAAAGCGCCTATAGTTGGAAAAATATTAAGAAAAGTATTAGCTAAAATAATAGGTAAAATCCCAGAAGTATTAATTTTTAAAGGGATATGATTTTGAATTGTATCATTTTGTTTGTATGTAGCATAACTAATAGGAATCTTCAAATAAGAAGAACATAAAATAATAGTTAAAATTAATAAAATTAAAAAAGATAATAAAACTAAAATTTTTTGACTTGTACTGAAAAATGCATCATTTGACAATAAAGATTTAAAACTTTTAGATAAATTTTCACTTATACTTATAACTATAAAAATAGAAACTCCGTTACCTATACCTTTATTCGTAATTAAATCTGATAACCAAATACAAATAAAAGAACCAACTACTAAAAAAAATACTACTTGCAAAACTAAAATTTTTTGTTGAGCCACATCAAAAAGTTGAGAACGAATAATAGAAGCCAAACCTTGACCAAAAGCTATTATTAAAGTAAGCAATCTAGTAATAAAATTAATTTTATATTTTCCGATAGAACCTTGTTCATGCCATTCTTTTAAAAAGGGAAAAATTTTATTAGCAATTTGTATAATAATAGAAGCAGTAATATAAGGCATCACTCCTAAAGAAAGAAAATATATAGGCATAGAACTATTAAATATAGAAAGATCTCTTAATAATAATTTTTTGAATTGTGCAAATTGTAAAATATTAAGAGGTATAAAAGGGATATATATGTTTAAACCAATTACATAAATAAAAATAATAAATAAAGTTAAAAAAATTTTATTTATAATATGTTTTTTATCTTTAATAAAATTTACTAACATGCTCATTAAAATTTACCTTTTTTTATTTAATTTTATATAACTTGAATTTTTCCTCCAGATTTTATAATAGCCTCTTCTGCTTTTTTAGAAAATTTCACAGCTTGTACTATTAATCTCTTAGTTAAATTGCCTTTAGCTAAAATTTTAATCAAATCATTATTTTTTTTAATTTTGTTATGTTCCATTAATAATTCGGGAGTTATTAAAGTATCATTTTCAAATATTTCTAAATCCTCAAGATTAACTAAAGAATATTTTTTTTTATTAATATTATAAAAACCTTGTTTTGGGATACGTTGAAAAAAAGGAGTTTGACCGCCTTCAAAACCTACACGTGTTTTTCCACCAGAACGAGCTAATTGTCCTTTATGACCGCGACCACAAGTTTTACCTAATCCGCTACCTGGACCTCTACCTAAGCGCTTAATACTTTTACGCGCTTTATGAACAGGTTTTAATGCATTCAACATATAAAAACTCTCCTCTCTTATTTAATACAAAATAATCTTTTTCAAAATTAAAACTTTTTATTAATTGAAATTAAATGCTTAATAATGTTTAACATCCCCTTTAATACAGCATTTTCTTCCTTAATAATTATTTGATTAATCTTTTTCAATCCTAATGCATGAGCTGTTTTTATTTGTTTAGGAGTTCTTCCGATTAAACTTCTGCATAACTTAATTTGAATATTATTCATTTAGCAATTCCTCTAATGCGATTTTGTAATGTAATACCCCTAAGTTTTTCCACATCTTGTATATTTTTTAACTGTTTTAATCCGTTAACTGTAGCTCTTAAAACATTAATATGTGTACGTGAACCAAAAGTTTTTGTAATAATATCTGTAATGCCTGCTAATTTAAAAATTGATCTTGCCGCCGTTCCTCCTGCTATAATACCTGTCCCTTTAGAAGCTGGTTTTAAAAAAAATTTAGTAGCTCCAAAACGACCTATAATTTCATGAGGAATAGTGGTACCATTTAAAGCAACACAAAACAAATTTTTTTTAGCTTTTTCAACAGCTTTTTTGATAGCTTCTAACACTTCCTGCGCTTTACAAGAAGCAAATCCAACATTACCTTTTTGATCGCCTACTACAACTAAAGCAGAAAAACGAAAGCGACGACCACCTTTAACAACTTTAACAATTTTACTAATTTTTACTATTTTCTCTTCTAATGAAGAAAATTTTTTTTTATTAGATAATTCTCTTTTCATAAATGTCTCCATTTTTTTAAATAACTGAACATATTATTAAAAATTTAAACCTTCTGCTCGAGCAGAATCGGCTAAAACTTTAATGCGACCATGATAAAGATATCCGCCCCGATCAAAAACAACATTTTTAATACCTTTTGCCAAAGCTTTTTGAGCAATTATTTTGCCAATTTCTGAAGCTACTTTAGTATTAATAATATTATAATTAATATGTTTACTATGAACGCTACATAAAGTAATACCTAAATTATCATCAATAATTTGAACATAAAAATATCTATTAGAATAAGAGACATTTAAACGGGGTTTTTGTGAACTACCTACAATTTTTTTTCTTAAACGTAAATGACGTTTTCGTCTTAAAAGTTGAGAAGATTCTTTTTTAATCATAAACCGAATAAATTCCTTTTTTATTTTTTAGCACTTTTACCAGCTTTACGATGGATGTAACCGCCAACATAATATATTCCTGTCCCTTTATAAGGTTCTGGTTTCGCAAGAGATATTATTTTTGCGGCAAATTCGCCTACTAATTGTTTATCAACGCCTTTAATAATTATTAAATTATTTTGTTTATTCACTTGTACTATCAAATTAGGTAAAATATTCATAATAATATCATGAGAATAACCTAATTTAAAAACTAATTTATCTTCTTCTACTGTACACGAATAACCTAAACCTGTAATTTTAAGTTCTTTAGAAAATAAATTTTTAACTCCCTGAACCATATTATTCAATAAAGCTCTAGTAGTGCCATGAATTTTTTTCATAAAATTATTATTATTAGGTCTTGTAATAGTAATAATATTATCTTTCTTAATAATACTTAAACAAGAATTAAATTGAAATTCTAATTTGCCTTGTGAAGATGAAACTAAAACTTGATTATCTGGCTTAATTTCCACAACAACACCTTCCGGAATCGAAATAATTTTCCTTCCTACCCGTGACATAAATATTTCTCCTTCATTAAAATTACTACCAAATATAAGCTAATAAATGTCCTCCCACATTTAATGATGAAGCTTCATAATCGGTTAAAATACCTCGAGAAGTAGAAATTAAAGCTATTCCAAAACCATTTCTTACTTTAGGAATCTCTTGAACTGAAACATACTTAGAAACTCTTTTTAATCCTTTAATTACACTTTCTTTAGTTTCTTTATTATATTTTAGATAAATAATAATCTTATTAAATTTTTTATCTATATTAAAATTAATAATAAATCCTTCTTTTTTAAGTACTTCTAACATTCTAATTTTTAAATTCGAACAAGGTACGCAAACTTCATCATATTTCATTGCATTAGCATTTCTAATTCTTGTTAATAAATCAGCAATAGTATCTGTCATTACCATAATTTTATAATTGTACTTCCTTTTATATTTACCAACTCATTTTTATAATACCGGGAATTTCACCTTTATTCGCTAATAAACGAAAATTAATACGAGATAAACCAAATTTTCTCATATAACCCCTAGCTCTACCATCAATTTTATCTATATTTTTGCAACGCACAATAGAAGAATTTACAGGTAATTTAGCTAAACTTTGATAATCTTTTTTTTGTTTTAATTCTGCTCTTATACGAGAATATTTTAAAAATATTTCTTTTTGTTTTAAATTTTTAATAATTTTAGATTTCTTAGCCATTTACATTTAACTCCTGTTTTTATTTTATCCTTTTAAAAGGCATTCCATAAAAATCTAATAATTTTTTAGCTTGTTGATCATTAGAAGCTGTAGTAACTATACAAATATCCATGCCAAAATTTCTTTTTACTTGATCCAAACTAATTTCCGGAAAAATAATTTGTTCTTTGATTCCTAAATTATAATTACCTTTACCATCGAAAGATTTTAAGGAAAGTCCTGAAAAATCTTTAATTCTCGCCAAAACAATATGAATCAATTTATTTAAAAAAAACTCTTTTCTATGACTGCGTAAAGTTACTTTTAAACCAATTATTTCTTTAGTTCGTAATTTAAAATTAGAAATAGATTTTTTGGATTCGGTATTAATAGGAATTTGACCACTAATTAAAGCTAATTGTTGGCGACAATCAGCTAAAAATTTAGCATCTGAAGCAGCTTTTCCAAGACCTACATTAATCACAATTTTTTCTATCTTAGGTACTTGCATAATAGAATGAACATTAAAAATTTCTTTTAAAGCTAAAAAAGTATTATTTTTTGTATAATTATTATTTTTATCAATTTCCATATTATTTAACCTTTTTTTATTCAAGTAATAATTGCTAAACCTGTTTTTTTAGAATAACGAATTTTTTTATCTGAATCAAAACGAAATCCTACACGAGCGGGAATTTTTAAATCTGGATCAATTAGAGCCACATTTGAAACGTGAATAGGCATTTCTTCTTTAATGATTTGACCTTTTTGATCATTATCATTGGCAGAAGTTTTATGTTTAATAGCAATATTTACGCCTTCCACTAAAACCCTTTGCTCTTTAAAAAAAACTTTTATAACTTTTCCTGTACGAAATACTTTTTTTTGACTATTAGGATCTATAATATAACGATCTTTACCAGAAATAATAGCTACTGTATCACCTTTTTTTATACGCATTTATAAAAACCTCATATCACTAAAACTTCTTCTGCTAAAGATATAAATTTAGAAAAATTATTTTTTTGAAAATTTTGATTTCTAATAGCAGGTCCAAAAATTCTAGTTCCTCTCGGAGTCATATCATCTTTAACCATAACAACTGCATTATCATCAAATTTAATATAACTACCATTTTTGCTTTTAAAACCATGTTTAGTTCTTAAAATAAGAGCTTTAGAAATACTACCTTTTTTAATTAAACTGGTAGTAGTAGTTTTTTTAACAGAAACTGTAACTAAATCACCAATGTAAGCATAACGTTTACCAGTATCCCCTGGAATACCGATCACTAAAACTTCTTTAGCTCCACTGTTATCTGAAACTTTTAAACGTGTATTAACTTGAATCATAAATCAGACACCTTTGTAACAGAACGTAAAATTTTTACTAAACGAAATCTTTTTAATTTTGATAAAGGACGAGTTTCTTCGATGGAAACCATATCACCTATTTTAGCATCTTCATTAGGATCATGAACATAAAATTTACTAATTTTTTTGACACTTTTGCCATATAATGAATCCTGTTTGTCATATTTCACAGCTACAGTTATAGTTTTAGACATTTTATCAGACACAACCATACCCGAAAGTTTTTTTCTAACATTACGCATTTATATTTTAATCCTCCTTGTTAACATTAAATATCATTTAATAATATATTAAAAATAAAATTATTCAGTAAAAGTTATATCAAAAAATGTAAAGTCAATAATATAAATATAAATTTAGAAATAATAATATTATATCGAAAACAAATTTATAGATAATTAATACAAAAAGAATTTTTCTTCAATTTTAAAACTTATAAAGAACTAAAATATTCTAAAATCTCTAATGTTTTAAACCATATTTAATCTTTTAAATATTTTTTAGTTTTAAATAAACAGTGCTGATTTATTTTATCACGTTATTATGTCTTTTGTATCTTTTAATTTAAGATATCCTAAAATATTTAATTAATATTTATTTTTTATTATAAATTTTTTTAAGCTTGTATATTTTCGCCTATAAAAATTTAAATAATAACTATTATGATAAAATTTATTTATTTTTTTGTTCCCGAATAACAGTCTTTAAACGAGCAATATTTTTACGAATTTTACGTATTACAGAAGTATCTTTTAATTTTGATAATCCTAATTGCAAATGTTTTCCAAAATATTCTTTTTGAAAATATTCTAGCTTTTTAAAAATTTCATCCATTCCCATTTTACGAATTTCATTAATTTTCATATTCGTTCCTCTTTTGCAACAATTTTAGTTTTAATAGGAAGTTTATGTGAAGCCAATCTTAAAGCTTCTTTTTCGAATTTTTCTACATTATTTAAATCGCGAACTTCAAACATCACAGTACCACGTTTAACAACAGCTACCCAATTAACTACATTACCTTTACCAGAACCCATTCGAACTAATTTTTTTTCAGTAATCGGCAAATTAGGAAAAATATTAATAAATACTTTACCTTCTCTTTTTAAATGACGAGTCATAGCTATACGAGCAGCTTCAATTTGTCGATTACTAATCCAATGGCCTTGTTGAGCTACTAAACCATAGTTACCATTCAAAATTCTAGTTTGACCTTTGGCTTTTCCTTCGTAACTTAAACGATGTAAACGACGATATTTAGTTTTTTTCGGCATTAACATAAAAAATTACCTCTTTTATTTAAAATGATTATTTATTATAAATAACTTATTCTCAGTTGTATTTCAAAATAATTTGAAAAATTATTTATTTTACTGAATTTTCTGCTTTTGCATTAGATATATTTTCACGAGATATTTTGTTAGAACTTTCTTGATAATCTTGAGTAGCATAATTACCATCACAAACCCAAACTTTAACACCTAAAACTCCATGAATAGTCTTAGCAGCAACGTATGCATAATCAATTTTAGAACGAAAAGTTCCTAAAGGCAAAATGCCTTTAATAGTGGTTTCTGTTCTAGCAATTTCAGCCCCACCTAAACGACCTTTGAGGCTAATTTTAATCCCCTTCACTCCTGCTTTTAAAGCTTTTTGAATATACATCTTTTTAACAGCTCTAAAAAAAGCTCTTTGTTGTAATTGTGCAGCTATATTTTGAGCTATTAAAGAAGCTACTTTATCAGGATTTTTAACTTCAATCACATGAATATTAATATTCTTTTTAATTAATTTATATATTTCTTGAACTAATTTAGTTTTTTCTTTATTATCAGCACCTATAACAACTCCTATTTTTGGAGTATGCAAAAAAATTTCAATATTTTCTTCATTATCTTTTTTAAAACGTTGAATTTCCACGCGAGCAATAGTTCCCAAAGGATAATAATTATTAATAAATTTTCTAAGATTATAATCTTCATGAATTAACAAAGGCACTTTTTTATCTTCTGAATACCAATTAGATGCCCAATTACGAAGCAATGATAATCTTAAAACAATAGGACTACTCTTTTGACCCATCAAATGCTACCTTTCTTTCTAATTCTATTTTTGTTTAGCTAAAAAAATAGTAATATGACTAGTATTTTTTTGAATTTGATTACTTCTACCTTTAGCTCTAGGTAATAAGCGTTTCATTCTAACACCTTGATTAACAAAAATTTTCTTAACATATAAATTATTAATATTAAAATTAAAATTATTAACAGCATTAGAAACGGCACTTTTTAATAATTTTGCAACTACTATAGAAGCAGCTTTACGAGTAAATTCCAAAATAGCTTGAGCTTCTTCAATATTTTTATAACGAATTAAGTCGATAACTAAACGTACTTTTCTAGGAGCTATCGGCACTCGCTTAGCGATAGCTTTTACATCATTGTTCAACATTTTATAAATTTTCTCGCTTTCCTAGAATTTTATTTTTTTTGCGAACTTTTATCTTTTTTAACATGCACTACATATTTACGAGTAAAAGCAAAAGAACCTAATTTATAGCCTACCATATCTTCAGTAATAAATAAATCTGTAAAATCTTTTCCATTATGGACAGAAATCTTATGACCAACAAATTCAGGTATTATACTAGTATCACGAGAATAAGTTTTTATAGTTTTTTTAATTTTTTGTTTTTCTTGTCGCATCACTTTAGATAATAAATTATGATCAGCGAAAAATCCTTTTTTAATAGAACGGCTCATGATTTGCTATTTTGCTCCTTATTTTTTGCGACGTTTTAAAATTAAACTTGTAGATTTTTTATTTTTTTTACGTGTTTTGATACCGCGATCAGGTTTACCAGTATAACTTCTAGAAGAAACATATCCAATAGGGCTACGACCTTCTCCACCACCATGAGCATGATCATTAGGATTCATAGCAGTACCTCTAACTTTAGGTCTTTTATTTAAATAACGAGATCTTCCTGCTTTGCCATTTCTAATTAATTTATAAGTATCATTTCCTATAGCACCTATAGTAGCTCTACAAGTATCTAAAACTTTACGAATTTCTCCTGAAGGCAAAGTTAAAACAACATATTTATCTTCACGCGATACAATAGTAGCGTAAGAACCAGCTCCACGAGCCAATTGTCCACCTTTACCAGGTTTTAATTCTACATTGCTTACAACTGAACCAATAGGAAGATTTTTGAGAGGTAAAACATTTCCTATCTTAATCTCCGAACCTAAACCAGATGAAACATAACTACCAACATTTAATCCTTTTAAAGATAAAATATATCTTTTTTCGCCATCTCGATAATGAATCAAAGAAATATAAGCATTTCTTTTAGGGTCGTATTCAATAGTAGCAACTTTACCTAAAATTCCATCTTTATCTCTTTTAAAATCTATAAGACGAACTTTTTGTTTTGCTCCACCCCCATGACCTCTAACGGTAATAACACCTCGATTATTGCGCCCTCCTGTATTATTTTTAAAAAATAATAACTTTTTTTCTGGTTTAGAGGTAGTAAGTTCGGAAAAACTTTGCAATTGCATATTTCTATGGCCATTAGAGGTAGGTTTGTATTTTTTGATAGACATAATTAACCTGTTTTCCTTTAATTTATTTCATATACTTTAAAAAAATTTTGTAATTGATAAAATTTAAAATCATTTAATTTCGCTAAAATCACTAATCCTTTGTCCCGGAACAACCTTTACAATAGCCTTTTTATAAGCCGAAGTGTAACCCGAATATTTACCTTTTCTTTTAAATTTTGGCAAAACATTAATAATATTAACAGACATAACATTTACTTTGAAAATATATTCTATAGCTTTTCGAATTTCTATTTTATTAATATTTTTTTCAACTTTAAAAAAATATTTATTATGCAATTCCATCTGTTTATTAGTTGCTTCAGTGATTATAGGATCTTTAATATATTTATAATATTTATTCATTAACAACTTTTCCTTCCAAATAATTAATTGCTGGACGAGTAATCATTAAATATTTTGCTTGAAAAATTTGATAAACACTAAAATGAGTCACACTTTCTAACATTACTTGAGATAAGTTATTAGTAGATTTAATTAAATAATCATTTAATTCAGGAACTACAATTAAAATTTTATGTTTCAAATTGATTTTTAATTCCGTTAATAATTTAGTAAATTCTTTAGTTTTAGAATTTTTTAAATCTAAAGAATCTAAAATTATTAAAGTATTATTTTTCAAATGCCAAGATAAAGCCGAATAAAAAGCTAGTTTTCTAACTTTAGCATTAATTTTAAAATGATAATCTCTTTTTTGCAAAGCGAAAGCATGGCCTCCACCTCGCCAAATAGGAGAACGAATAGTTCCTTGACGCGATCTACCCGTTCCTTTTTGAGCCCAAGGTTTACGACCTCCTCCTGAAACTTCAGCACGATTTTTAGTTTTATGATTGCCCAGCCTTTTAGCAGCTCTTTGTTGATTAATTACATCATAAATTGCTTGTTGATGCAATTTAACTCCAAAAATTTTATTGCATAAAATTATTTCATCACATGGTTGACCATGTATATTAATCACGTTACACTTAAGCATGAGATATAGCCTCTTTATTAATTTTTTTAACGGCTGTTTTAATCATCACAAAACCTTTGTTAGGTCCAGGGATGCTGCCTTTAATTAAAATAACATCTTTATCTGATATTACCGATATAATTTTCAAATTCTGAATAGTCACTTTTTGAAAACCCATTTGACTAGGCAAATGCTTTCCTTTTTGATTACCTTTAATAGGACCATTAGAACCTGGTCTACGATGAAATCGCGAACCGTGACTTTTAGGACCAATAGTTTGATTATATTTTTTAATAACTCCCGCAAAACCTTTACCTTTACTAACTCCCGTTACATCTATAAAATCTCCAGAATTAAAAATATTAATATCTAAAATTTGTCCTGGTTTTAATTCTGATAATTTATTTGAGTTGTTATGGTTAAAAGAAATCTCACGTACAAAAAATTTAGGGGAAGAATTATATTTATTAAAATGACCTTTAAGTGGTTTTGTCGTATTTTTTTCTTTTTTAGTTGCAAAAGCTAATTGTGTCGCTTGATAACCATCTTTTTCTATTTTTTTTTGTTGCAAAACAACATTATTAGCGACATGAACAATAGTAACAGGAATTACTAAACCTTGATCATGATCAAAGAACTGAGTCATACCTATTTTTCGTCCTAAAATTCCTTTAGACATGTTAAACAATATCTCCTTTTAAAATAATAATAAAATCTAAAAATATTAAATAAACATATAAAAAATTAAAATTAATTTAAATTATTATATTATTGTTTAATACTAATATCAACTGATTTAGGAACATTAATACGCGTTAATGCATCAATAGTTTTGGCATTAGGATTAATAATTTGAATTAAACGTTTATGTGTAAAACGGCCAAATTGTTCTCGACTATCTTTATGAACAAAAGTAGAACGCAAAACAGTAAATATCTCTTTACGAGTAGGTAATGGTATAGGTCCTTTAATTTCGGCTCCAGTAGCAACAATACTATCAATAATCTTTTTAACAGTTGATTCTAACATTTTAAAATCATAAGTTTTTAAACAAATTTGAAAAATTTCTGACTTTTTTTTCATCCCTTAGATTACCTTTCCTATTTTAGGATAAATAAAATATTTATTTGATATTTACATATATAAATTTTTAATTTTTATTAAGCATAATAGCGTATATAAAAAAAATTTTATTAACATAAAATAATAATTTAATTTATTGTAAAAATCCTTAAATTAAAAAATAAAATATTTTATATTATTCCGAAATTACCTCAAATAATATAAAATATTCGCAGAATATACACATTTATCATTATATCACAAAAAAATATATCTATTTATATCAACAAAAAAATTTTCTAATAAAAATATAATTTTTGACAAAAATATAAAAAATATTATTTTCATATATTTTTGATAGCTATTCTGAGTTTAGCCGAATGACTACAAGAATTAAACTCTTGTTCTTCATAAGAAGGGCGCATAACCTTTTTATTTATAATTCTTAAGGCAGGAGTCGGCAAATCTTTATTTTGAACAGGTAAACGAGACCACACCAAATCATGAGAACTATTTTTTTTAAAAAACTGTTTTACTACACGATCTTCCAAAGAATTAAAACTAATTACTAATATAATTCCATCTTTTTTTAATAATTTTAAACTTTGTTCTAAAGCTAATTGTAGACATTTTAATTCTTGATTAACTTCTATGCGCAAAGCTTGAAAAACTCTTTTAGCACTATGTCCGCGATTATTACGAAAATTTTTAAATTTATCAGTAATTTTAACTAAATCAAAAGTCATATTTAATGGTCTATTTCTAATAATTTCTTTAGCAATCATACGAGATTTTGGTTCTTCGCCATAAATTTGAAAAATCTTTTGCAATTCTTCTAAAGAATAATTATTTAAAATATATTGGGCAGTAATAGGATTACTACAATTCATTCTCATATCTAAAAAATTATTACGTAAATAACTAAAACCTCTCGTATTATCATTAATTTGTAATGATGATAATCCCAAATCAAAAACAATACCATTAATCATATTTACTTTACGTGCTAATAATTCATCATATAAACAAGAAAAATTTTTATTTATTAAAAAAATATTTTGATAATTAATAAACCTTTGTTGACATTGTTTAATAGCTTTAATATCTTGATCAAATGAGTATAAAGTGCCACTAGTTAATTTATTCAAAATAGCATGGCTATGACCACCCGCACCTAACGTAGCATCAACATAAAATACGGATAGATTAATTGCGTTTTATGCAGCGATTTATATTTGCTGTTTTATTTACAATTAGCCCCCGTCCAAACCGGACAAGCAAGTTTCCAAGCATCCGGCTTTCCATAATTTACTCTCTCTCAAGAACTAATTTCCCCTCACGGTTGATTAGTTATTTATTCTTATTGTTCTTATTCTTTCTGATATCATATATTTGTTGATTAGTTACCTTCTGGTAACAATCTCTACACAATACCTTTGTTCTTTTATTCATAATCCTTTGGCGATTCGCGTTGCGAACTGTCCCAATGTGATGAATTTGCAGTTGAGTTGTTTTGTCGAAATTCTCACAACGTTCCGCTTTTAGACGGTCAGTTAGATGCATACGACCTTGGAATATAAATTTATTAATGATAATATTAAGATTTCCCTTATAGTTTACGCATTTTTTTAATTTTATCCCAAGAATAAACGTCCCATAATTCGTATTGAGTTATTCCTTTATTAATATAGGAAATACCCCAAGTTGAACCTATCTTACATTTCTTCCGAACTTTGGCAATTGACGTTTCTCGT
>NZ_JAOSIT010000050.1:0-2742 GCF_030586975.1 Candidatus Phytoplasma gossypii
CGACCATCTCCTTTCAGAGTTTATCGGCTCTGGCTATTGGTTAGATAGCATGAAATTTAGGCCTCTTTGGCGCCCCTTCAAAAGTATTAGTAGTGGTAGCTCCATCTTGGATAGAAGCATTTAAAATTAAATGATTATGTGAATTAATTATTATAATTTATTTTTTAATTTTAAAAATCATATTTATTCATTATTTTGTTTTTTTTATAAAGTTAATCTTTTCTTGATTTCGATTAAAAATAAGTAAATAATTGATGTGTTGATGAGTTATTTTTGTATGAGATTGAAAAATATAATTATTTATTTTTCAATTTAAATTAGATAATTTTTACTAAATTTCGTTATTAATATTGAAATCCAATATTAACGAATAATAATCGTTGATTTTAATATTTAAATTTTTGCTTTTTTAGATAAAATTATTAATTTTATTATTTATTAAAATTATATTATATGGAATTATTTAAAATTTTAAAATTCATTTTTATATTTTTTCAATTTTATAACAATTTTAATTTTTTTCAAAAATAATTGTATTTTATTTGATAAAATTTTATCGGAATAAATTGTTTTTCCGGAAAAGAGGTTAAAAATGAATTTTAATATTAAAAAAAATAAATTATTGAATATTTTTATAATTTTTTGGATCTTTTTATTTTGTGCATTGTGTATGAATATTAAAAATAATAAAGTTTTTGCTATAAAAATTATACATCCAAACAGTATTGTTAAAATGGAAACAATAAGAAAAATAATCGTTTTAAAGTGGGCGCCAAAAGAGGCCTAAATTTCGTGCTATTTAACCAATAGCCAGAGCCGATAAACTCTGAATGGAGATGGTCGGTTTGACAAACAAAAGAATGTCAAATTATAGCAGACCATAAAAGCGGGTTGCGACGAAAGCAAATTAGTCAAGAAGATACCGCCACCGAATAATTCTATGGGAAAGCCTGAAATGGCCTAAGAAGATAATTGATGTAATAACGAAACCTGTTCGGAAGTTGCTTAGACGGACAGTCCAGAACCTACTAATATATAACTTTAGTATTGAGTAGTTTATCACATAAGAAAACCTGGAATCAGCCTCCAGAAAGAGGATACTTCCCCTAAGGAATTAAGGTAGAAATTTAGTGTAACTTGGAGAATCCTAAAACTAAGTAATTAAATTTACTAATCAGGAAATAAAAGCCTTGATGGTCAAGGATAAAGCATCTTTTTAGTAGTCGTAAGGGTAAACCTAAATTTGGAATAATTTAGTTAATCGGCTTACCAAGAAGAGAGATAATGACTCTTATAGGGCGAAAGAAGAAAGTAATTTATTATTTATTCAATGGTATCAAGGAAGGAGTTGATATACTATGTCAACAACTGTTTCACTCGAAGCTAAACTTTCGCGAACATTGGATAAAATTCAATATCGTTCAGCAAATGGCCACTCCTTAAAAAGAGAACTTCAGCAAGGAATGAATAACTTCTATAATACGTTAATAGCATTTAATAAAATTGCTACTAACAAAGGGGCGGGAACACCGGGTATTGATAATGAAACCATCGATGGGATTAATCTAGAAAGATTAGAAAGATACCATCAGGAATATGTTAATAATGGTTATAACCCCAAACCAGTTAAAAGAATTCTTATTCCTAGCGATAATAAAAGAACTAGACCCTTGGGGCTACCTACCATTAAAGATCGGTTAATACAAAAATGCCTTAGCTCCCTATTTTGAAAATATCTTTTCAGAATGGAACTTTGGATTTAGAACCAAAAAATCTTGTCATGACGCTATCAAACGTGTTAAACAAAGATTTAAAGGGATTGACTATATTGTCAAAATTGACTTAAAAGGTTACTTCGATACCATCAATCATGAAATTCTCATGCGAACCTTAAATCAGTTCATCAAAAAGAGTAAAACTCTCTCAACCATTAACAAATGGCTAAGAGCTGGCTTCATGAAAGATGGGATAAAATACGAATCCTTATCAGGTTCTCCTCAAGGAGGAATTATCTCCCCTTTGTTGGCGAATGTATATTTACATTACATCGACCTGAAAATGGAGGAACTGATTAAAGAAGGAAAACCAATCAGAAAGAATAATCCAGAATATAAAAAAGCATGGGACAAAAACCAACATCGCAAACTAATGATTGATAGTTCAATCAATCTAAATCCGAAACCAAGAATTGAATACATCCGCTATGCTGATGATTTTGTCATTGGTGTTAAGGGCGAGTATGACAAAGCCGAAGGGATTAAGAATCAAATAACGCAATGGCTAGAACAAGATTTGAAACTTACCATTAGTAAGGACAAATCAAAAATTGTGAAAGCTAACAAAGGCACAAGGTTTTTATCCTACATGATAAAGGTAAATCCCACCAATAAAACTCGTATAAGGAAATCTACAAAGAATTCCTTCAACGGTAAAGTTCAAATCCAAATTCCCCAAGCGAAAGCCAAGGAATATGGACACGAATATAATTGGTTAAAAGTGGGGAAGGTGAAACACGACGAAACATTAGCGGATCGAGACGAATTAGAGATAATCCGGACCTATCAAACAATTGTTCGAGGAATTATTCAATACTTTTGTTTGGCTAACAATCTCGGTGTTTTAACCTATCTAAACTATCTAGCGGAATATAGCTGTTTGAAAACGCTGGCAAGAAAACGAAAAACGTCGATTGCCAGAGTTCGAAAGAAACTGAAGACAGGTTCAACTTGGGGAATTTCCTAT
>NZ_JAOSIT010000051.1:0-2653 GCF_030586975.1 Candidatus Phytoplasma gossypii
CGACAAGCTTATTCTTCTATTTTTTCCCCTGTAGAAGGTACTATTTTAACAGTGTTACGCGATTCTATTGAAGCTATTAATAATCAAAAAAATTTTAACAATATGGAAGAATTATTGAATAAAATTATTGAATATGCTAAAAAATCTTTAGCAAAAACTCCTGAATTATTACCTATTTTGAAAGAGTCTAATGTTGTAGATAGTGGAGCAGCTGGTTTAATTTATTTTTTCGAAGGTATGTTATTATGTTTTCAAGATTCAAATATTTCTTTAAAGGAATTTTATAACGATTTTATCATTTCTAAAGAAGCTGAAGTTTTTGATGATAATAATATGAATAAAATATCTTATATAAATTGTTCAGAAATCCCTTACTGTTATTGTACAGAGTTAGTTGTTAATTTATATAATTCAAAAGAATTTGATTTGTTGAAATTTCGTAAAAAAATGGGCAAATTTGGTAATTCTTTAATAGCTATAGTTAATGAAAATTTACTTAAAATACATATTCATACTAATAAACCTGGATTGGTGTTAACAAATTTATTAAAATACGGTTTTTTAATTAAATCTAAAATTGATAATATGAAAGAACAAAATAAAAATTTTCTTAAACAACAAAAACATTATAATAACAAACAAATTGTTCAAAAAAATTATATTTTGATAGCTATTGTACCTAATGAAACAATTTATAATATTTTTCAAAAAGATTTTAAAGTAGATCGTATTATCATTATTAAAAATAGAAAATTTATCTGGGATTTTTTTTGGAAAAATTTCAAAGAAATTTTAAATCATGTGGAATGTTATAATGTGATTTTATTTCCTAATGATTCAGAAATATTAGCTAATATTGATTTAATTACAAAAAGTTTTGCTAATTTAAATATTAGTGTTATTAATACTAATAATATTGCTCAAGGTTATAATGCTCTTGTTTCTTTTGATGAAACATTATCTTATGATGAAAATATTTTTAATATTAGTGATAATATTAAAAATAATTTAGTAGGTAAAATTTTACTTAATCAAAATTACAATTTATCAGAAAATTCCGTTTTTGAATTTAAAGCTTTTGTAGATTCTATTTTTTTTAAAAAATCTAATAATTTAGACATTTTAATTATCGAATTATTAAAAAAAATGATTACAAAAACAACTCAATTAGTTACTATTTTTTATGATCAACAGTTAGAAAAACATTCTTCTTTGATAGGTTTGGAAGAATTTTTATCTAAAAATTATAGTGATGTAGAGATTAATAAAATTATAAATAATGATCATTTACACTATTATTTAATTTTAGTTGAAAATTAATTTTATTATCTTTAAAAATCTTTAAAAATCTTTAAAATATCTTTTTTTGATAAAAAAGATATCTAATGCGGATATGGCGGAACGGGTAGACGCGCATGTTTGAGGGGCATGTGAGAAATTTTCTCTTATGAGTTCGAATCTCATTATCCGTACCATTTAATTATTTATTTTCGAAAAATTTTATTTAAAATTTTATATTATTTTAGTTTTGTAATTAATATAAATATGATAAACTACGTTATACTATATTTTTTGAAAAAAATTATAAAAATTAAAAATGATTAAATTTTTTTTAGTTTATTAAATATAAATATAAATTTTCATATGGTTATTTAATTTTATATTTATATATAATTGAATTTATAAATTTTAATTTTTTATTTTAAAGTGGTTTTTTCCGAAATAACCACTTTTTTAATTTTAAAGATTATGAGATAATTTGAGAATCTAAATTATTTTTTGATAAGAAAGAGGTAATCTGTTTGCAAAATAAAAATTTTTTAAAACATATTGATCAAATAGCTCAAGAATATGACATAACCCGTGAACAAGTTACTAATGCTCTAGAGAAAGCTTTAATATCTGGTTGTAAAAAGACTTTTCAAATCAAAAAATGTAGAGTTTGTTTTGGGTCAAATTATGATAAAATTAGCTTGTATAAACAATATATAGTTGTCGATGAAAAATATGATGTTTCTTTATTGAAAGAACAAGATTATGTTTATTTAGAAAAAGCTAAAGAACTTAATTCTTTTATTGAAGTAGGTGAAATTTTAGAAATTGAAGTAGATCCTAAAAAAGATTTTAATTTTTATGGTAGTCGTGACTTTAAAAATAAATTTAATGAAGAATTATTGAAATTTCAAAGAGAAAATATTTTTAATTTTTTTAAACAATATGAAAATAAGTTAATGATTGCAGAAGTAATTGAAGAAAAATTTAAATTTTTTATTTTGATGTTAGATAAAAATTTTAAAACTTGTATTTTTAAAAAAGATTTAATGTTGAATGATCATTTTAAGATCGGTGAAAAAATTTTTGTTTTAATTACAGAAGTTCGCAATAATACACCTAAACATCTTCAAATTTGTGTTAGTCGTATTGATAATCAATTTGTCGTTGAATTGTTAAAATATTTTATTCCGGAAATTCGAGATGGTCTTGTTCAAATTATGGCTATTGCTCGTATTCCTTCTAGCCGAGTTAAAGTCGGATTATCTTCTCATGATAAAAAAATAGACCCTATCGGTACTTGTGTTGGCGAAAAAGGTTATAGAATTAAAAATATTTTAAACATTTTAAGAGGTGAAAAAATAGATTTATTTAAATGGAG
>NZ_JAOSIT010000052.1:0-2586 GCF_030586975.1 Candidatus Phytoplasma gossypii
AAAAGAATTCTTATTCCTAGCGATAATAAAAGAACTAGACCCTTGGGGCTACCTACTATCAAGGACCGGCTAATACAAAAATGCCTCGAACAACTCTTAACTCCCTATTTTGAAAATATTTTTTCAGAATGGAGCTTGGGATTTAGAACCAAAAAATCTTG
Source organism: Candidatus Phytoplasma gossypii (assembly GCF_030586975.1). Classification (NCBI taxonomy): domain Bacteria; kingdom Bacillati; phylum Mycoplasmatota; class Mollicutes; order Acholeplasmatales; family Acholeplasmataceae; genus Candidatus Phytoplasma; species Candidatus Phytoplasma gossypii. The sequence goes on from NZ_JAOSIT010000052.1 coordinate 162, forward strand.
CCATGACGCTGCAAAACGCGTTAAACAAAGATTTCAAGGAATTGACTACATTATCAAAATCGACTTAAGAGGCTACTTTGATACCATCAATCATGGAATTCTTATGAGAACCCTAAATCAGTTCATCAGAAAGAATAAAGTCCTCTCAACTATTAACAAATGGTTGAAAGCCGGCTTCATGAAAAACGGAATCAAATACGAATCCTTATCCGGTTCTCCTCAAGGAGGGATTATCTCTCCCTTACTGGTGAATGTATATTTGCACTACATCGATCTAAAGATGGAAGAACTGATTAAAGAAGGAAAGCCAATTAAGAAAGGCAACCCGGAATATGTGAGAGCATGGTCTAAAAACCGACATCATAAACTAGGGACTGATAGATGGATAAATCTAAATCCAAAACCTAGAGTTGAATACATCCGTTACGCTGATGATTTTATCATTGGGGTTAAAGGTGAGTATGACAAAGTCGAAGAAATTAAGAACCAAGTGGTCCAATGGCTAGAACAAGACTTGAAACTTACCATTAGTAAGGACAAATCAAAAATTGTGAAAGCCAACAAAAGGACAAGGTTTTTATCCTACATGATAAAGGTAAATCCCACCAATAAAACTCGTACAAGGAAATCTACAAAGAATTCCTTAAACGGTAAAGTTCAAATCCAAATTCCCCAAGCGAAAGTCAAGGAATACGGACACAAATACAATTGGTTAAAGAAAGGGAAGGTGAAACACGACATAACATTAGCGGATCGAGACGAATTAGAAATAATTCGGACCTATAAAACAATTATTAGAGGAATTATCCAATACTTTTGTTTAGCTAATAATCTCAGTGTTTTAACCTATCTAAACTATCTAGCTGAAGATAGCTGTTTGAAAACACTGGCAAGAAAATGGAAAACATCGATTGCCAGGGTACGAAAGAAACTCAATAGAGGTTCAACTTGGGGTATCTCCTATATTAACAAAGGGAAGACTCAATACGAACCATGGGACGTTTACTCTTGGGATAAAATTAAAAAAATGCGTAACTATAAGGGGAATCCGGACATTACCATTAATAGATATATATTTCAAGGCCGTACACACCTAACCGACCGTTTGAAAGCGGAATGTTGTGAGAACTGCAATAAAACAACCCAACTTCAAATTCATTACATTGGGACAGTTCGCAACGCGAACCACCAAAGTATCATGAATAAAAGTACCAAGGTATTGTGTAAAGACTGTCATCTAAAAGTGACAAATCAACAAATACATGATATTAAAAGAATAAGGACGATAAGAATAAATAGCTAATCAACTGCGAGGAGAAATTAGTTCTTGAGAGAGAGTAAATTATGGAAAGCCGGATGCTTGGAAACTTGCTTGTCCGGTTTGGACGGGGGCTGATTGTAAATAAAACAGCAAATACAAATCGCTGCGTAAAACGCAATTAATCTATCCGTATTTAAAACAAGTTGAAAATATTTTAAAACATGCCCGTGATATTTTAAAAGCTTCTATCCAAGATGGAGCTACCACTACTAATACTTTTGAAGGGGCGCCAAAGAGGCCTAAATTTCATGCTATCTAACCAATAGCCAGAGCCGATAAACTCTGAAAGGAGATGGTCGGTTTGATAAACGAAAGAATGTCAAATTACAGCAGACCATAAAAGCGGGTTGCGACGAAAGCAAATTAGTCAAGAAGACCTCGCCACCCAATAATTCGATGGACAAGCCTGCAATGGCCTAAGAAGGAAAATTGATGTAATAGTATAACCTGTTCGGAAGTTGCTGAAACGGACAGTCCAGAGTCTACTAGTATAAGCTTCAAGTATTGAGTAGTTTATCATATGAAACCTGGAATCAGCCTCTTAAGAGGGTACTTCACCTAAGGAATTAAGGTAGAAATTTAGCGTAACTTGGAGAATCCTAAAACTAAGTAATTAAATTTACTAATCCGGGGGTAAAAGTCTGGATGGTCAAGGATAAAGCATCTTTTTAGTAGTCGTAAGGGTAAACCTAAATTTGGAATAATTTAGTTAATCGGCTTACCGAGAAGAGAGTTAATGACTCTTATAGGGCGAAAGAAGAAAGTAATTTACTATTTATTCAATGGTATCGAGAAAGGGGTTGATAAATGATGTCAACAACGGTTTCACTAGAAACTAAACTTTCGCGAACATTGGATAAAATTCAATATCGTTCATCAAATGGTCACTCTTTAAAAAGAGAATTACAGCAGGGAATGAATAACTTTTACAACACGTTGAAGAATCACCACTAACAAAGGAGCGGGAACGCCAGGTGTTGATAATGAAACCATTGATGGGATTAATCTAGAAAGGCTAGAAAGATACCATCAGGAATACGTCAATAATGGTTATAACCCCGAACCAGTTAAAAGAATTCTCATTCCTAGCGATAATAAAAGAAC
>NZ_JAOSIT010000053.1:0-2562 GCF_030586975.1 Candidatus Phytoplasma gossypii
AAGAAGGAAAATTGATGTAATATATAGACCTATCTCGGAATTTGCTTAAGCGGATAGTCCAGAGTCTACTAGTATAAGTTGTAAGTACTGAGTAGTTTATCGGATAAATAAACCCTGGAATCAGCCTACCAAAAGGAGAGGATACTTCACCTAAGGAATTAAGGTCGAAATTTAGCGTAACTTGGAGAATTCTAAAACTAGGTAATTAAATTTACCAATCCGGAAATAAAAGTCCGAATGGTCAAGGATAAAGTATCTTCTTAGTAGTCGTAAGCGTAAACCTAAATTCGGAATAATTTAGTTAATCGTCTTACCGAGAAGAGAGTTAATTACTCTTATAGGGCGAAAGAAGAAAGTAATTTATTATTTTATTCAATGACATCCAATGAGATCGAGAAAAAAGTCGATAAATAATGTCAATAACGGTTTCACCAGAAACTAAATTTTCACTAACATTGGACAGAATTCAATATTGTTCATCAAAAGGCTACTCTTTAAAAAGAGAACTCCAACAGGGAATGAATAATTTTCAGAATACGTCAACGGCATTCAATAGAATTTCCGCTAACAAAGGGGTGGGTACCCCTGGAATTGATAATAAAACCGTCGATGGAATTAATCTGGAAAGACTAAAAAGATACCATCAGGAATATGTCAATAACGGCTACAACCCAAAACCGGTTAAAAGAATTCTCATTCCTAAGGATAATGGAAAAACCAGACCCCCCCTTTTTTTGGTTTACCCGCCCTCAAAGATCGGCTGATAAAGAAAGGTTTCGAACAACTTTTAATCCCTATTTTGAAAATCTTTTTTCAGCATGGAACTTCGGATTTAGAACCAAAAAATCTTGCCACGATGCCATCAAACGCTTCAAACAAAGATTTAAGGGAATTGATTACATTATTAAAATCGACCTAAAGGGCTACTTTGATACCATCAATCATGAGATTCTCATGAGAACCTTAAATTAGTTCATCAGAAAGAATAAAGTCCTCTCAACTATTAACAAATGACTGAAAGCCGGATTCATGAAAGATGGAGCCAAATACGAATCTTTATCCGGTTCTCCTCAAGGAGGGATTATTTCTCCTTTGTTGGCGAATGTATATTTACACGACATCGACCTGAAAATGGAGGGACTGATTAAAGAAAGGAAACCGATTAGGAAGGCCAACCCAGAATATAAGAAAGCATGGCTTAAAAACCAGCACTATCAACTGGGAGTTGATAGGTATATCAATTTAAACCCAAAGACAAGAGTTGAGTACATCCGTTACGCTGATGATTTTATCATTGGCATTAAAGGTGAATATGACAAAGCCGAGAAGATTAAGAATCAAGTAACGCAATGGCTAGAACAAGATTTGAAACTTACCATTAGTAAGAACAAATCAAAAATTGTGAAAGCCAACAAAGGGACAAGATTCTTATCCTACATGATAAAGGTGAATCCCACCAATAAAACTCGTACAAGGAAATCTACAAAGAATTCCCTAAACGGCAGCATTCAAATTCAAGTTACCAAAGCAAAAGCCGAAGAATATGGATATGAATACAATTGGTTAAAAAGGGGGAAGGTAAAACACGACGAAACATTAGCAGATAGAGATGAACTGGAAATATTCCAGACCTATCGAACAATTGTTAGAGGAATTGCCCAATACTTTTGTTTAGCTAGCAATCTCGGTGTTTTAACCCATCTAAATTATCTAGCTGAAGATAGCTGTTTGAAAACACTGGCAAGAAAATGGAAAACATCGATTGCTAGGGTTCGAAAGAAACTTAATATAGGTTCAACTTGGGCTATTCCTTATCTTAATAAAAGGAAAACCCAATACGAACCCTGGGATGTTTACTCTTGGGATAAAATTAAAAAAATGCGTAACTATAAGGGGAATCCGGTACCATTAATAGATTTATATTCTAAGGTCGCACACATCTAATTGACCGTTTGAAAGCGGAACGTTGCGAGAACTGCGAAAAAACAACCCAACTTCAAATTCATCACATTGGCACGGTCCGCAATGCAAACCGCCAGAGTATCATAAATAAAAGTACCAAGGTATTATGTAAAGATTGCCATCGCAAGATAACCAATCAACAAATACATGATATCAGAAAGAATAATAAGAACGATAAGAATAAATAGCTAATTAAACCGTAAGGAGAAATTAGTTCTCGAGAGAGAGTAAATTAGGGAAAGCCGGATGCTGGGAAACTTGCTTGTCTGGTTTGGACGGGGGCTGATTGTAAATAAAACAGCAAATACAAATCGCTGCATAAAACGCAATTAATCTATCCGTATTATAAGTATTGATTTTTTATAAATAAGAAAAGATAAAAATTATTTTAAAAATTGGTATAATAAAGCTAAAGAACGCCAAACTAATAATTTCAAAATATTAAAGGAGATTTCATATAATGTTGAAATTAAAAACAAATTTATTATTTTTTAAATTCTTTTTATTTATTAGTTTAGGATTTTTTTTAATTATTAGTAATAATTCCATTATGGCAGTTAATTATGAAAATGCATCAATTTCATGCAAAATGAATACGAT
>NZ_JAOSIT010000054.1:0-2552 GCF_030586975.1 Candidatus Phytoplasma gossypii
CTATCCGCATATTTAGTAATTTTTAAAATCCATTGTTTCATTTTACTTTTAAAAACAGGATGACCACCACGTTCTGATATAATGCCTTCAGAAGTAGAAATAACCTCTTCATTCGCTAATACTGTACCTAATTGAGGACAAAAATTTACCTCAACATCTTGCAAAACAGCTAATCCTTCTTGATAAAGTTTTTTAAAAATCCATTGAGTCCATTTATAATAATAAGAATCGGAAGTCGCTAATTCTCTACTCCAATCAATACCTTTTCCGAGTAATTTTATTTGTTTTTTAAAGTTTTCAATATTCTGGTAAGTTACATAAGAAGGATGTTGACCTGTTTGCGAAGCATAACGTTCTGTAGGCAAACCAAAAGAATCCCATCCAAAAGGATGTAACACATTAAACCCTTGCATTCGAAAAAATCTATTAATAATATCACTAGCAGAATAACCTTCTAAATGTCCAACATGCAATCCTTGAGCAGAAGGATATGGAAACATATCTAAACAATAAAATTTTTTTTTATTATAATCAAGTTCGGTTTTAAATGTTTGTTGTTGTTCCCAATGTAATTGCCATTTAGCTTCTATACTACGAAAATCATAAATTAACATAAAAAACTTTTTTAACTCCAATTTTTTCGATTAAACAGTTTAATTTTATTCTGTGTTTCCAGAAACATGAGCTTCAATATAAACTACAATATCTTTTACTGATTTAAATTGTTGCAATTGTTCATCACTAATTTTAATATTAAAATTTTTCTCTAATTGAATAGCCAAATTGACAGCATCGATAGAATCCATCCCTAAATCTTCCTTTAATTTTGTATCTAATTGAATTAGATCTTCAGACAATGATAATTGTTCCGAAATTATTTTTTGAATTTTATTGAACACTATTAACTCCATATATCTAAATTTATTTTAAAAAAACATAAAAATCAAATAATTATTATTAATTTATTATTTTAAACATTATATTAAAAATAATTATCTTAAGAAATAAATAAAATAATTTATGCTTTTAAAATATTTAATTAATTCATACATAATAAAACAACAAAAAATTTAATTAAATTAAAATTAATTATACTCAAAAATTTAATTTAATAAAAAACTATTTATAATTTATAAAATAATCAAAATTTCTACTATATAAATTTATGATTCATAAAAACTAAATTAACCCATAAACATAGTTAAATATTCTTCAAATTTAGTACGTTCATTCATCAACAACATAATACCATCTACAGCAATAGAAATATCGCCTGTCTCTTCAGAAACTATAATAGTCATACTATCGGTATGTTCGCTAATACCTAAAGCAGCTCGATGCCGAGAACCTGTAATTTTTTCAAAATGTTGATTATCGGATAACATAAAATAAGCTCCAGCAGATAAAATTTTATTACCACGAATAATAACAGCACCATCATGTAAAGGAGTATTGGGCATAAAAATATTAATTAACAATTCGTAAGAAACATTAGCATCAAGAAAAATAGATTTTTGCGCAAATTGTTCTAAAGTATTATATTTTTCAATAGTAATTAAAGAACCTATTTTTTTTTCTGACATAAACCAAACAGCTTTTAAAATTTGATTTTGTGTATTTTTATTACCCATAACTATCATTTTTTTTCGATTCCAAAAAACAGACAAATTTTGCACATAAAAACGTAAATAAGGAGCTTTAATAATGATAGGCGCTATCATAACAAAATTCAATATCACATTATAAATATTAATTTTTTCTAAAAAATTTCTAATTGGTTCAAAGTAATTATATTTTTCCAAAAAAAATTTCAAACAATAAACGAATAAAATTCCTAAAAAAAAACAATAAATTACCTTAATAACTTCGTATTTACTAAAAAAAATATTTAAAGAAATATAAAATAATATTAAAATAATCGTAAAAAATGATAATATATTTAAAATATCTTGCCAATAAATCATTAAACGCACCTATCTCCATTCGATCAACAATAATATAATCTCACAAAAGATCACGTTTATTTATAATAAATAATTTTTTAACCAAAAATAAACATAAACAATACAAACACAAAAAGATTAACAAAATAAAAACATAATTTTTATCAAAAGGATTATCAAAATATAATTTTTTTGATAAAAAACTTATGCAAGGCAAATAAGAAGCTAAAATTCCAGCTATAAAAGGTAATATAAATATATAAATAGTTTTTTTCAAATTTCTCAAACAATTAGAAGTTCTAAGATAAAAAATAGTTAAAAATTGAGTCCAAATTGAAAAAATAAACCATCCTGATCTAAATAAATTAATTTTATCACAAGTCCAATCACGAAAAGAAGCAATACCATAATTCCATAATAAACTAGAACAAAACAAAATATCAAAAATAAAAGTTAATATCCCAAATGAAATCATAAAAAAACAAATATTACGGCTATTCCAACAAGATTTTTTTTTCAAATAAATAGATTCTACATCATCAAAAGGTAAAACTAAACAAGATAAATCATAAATTAAATTTAAACATAAAATCTGAATAGGCATAAAAG
>NZ_JAOSIT010000055.1:0-2536 GCF_030586975.1 Candidatus Phytoplasma gossypii
AAAGACCGGTGCGCCTTTCGCCCGAGATATTTTAGCCGCCTGGCAATATGGCCCAGTTTTTCCTAATTTATATGTAAAAACACTACTTCAACGTAATTATCCTCTTCGAACAATCGCTGAAGGAAAAGCAAGTAAGTTAACCCCTGGACACCAACAGTTAATCACTAAAATAGTTAACCAATATGGTCCTTATACACCTAGACAATTGGTGAACAAAACTTGTCGCGAAGAACCTTGGAAAATTAATTTTTTAGACGCTGATTGGAGTTGTAATCTTATTAGCGATACGGATTTGTATCAATTTTATGCTAAACAAACCACTAATCAAAATAAAAGGAGTAAAAAGTGAAAATAAGTTATCCGCTTTTATTAACCATTTCTTATTTATTTTTCATTATGAGTAATATAATGATCTTATTTTTTAATTTGGAATTAGGATTAAAATTTAACGCGACTATTAGCATCTTTGCCGATCTTTGCTTTTTAGGTTATTTATGGTGTCCAAATGAAAATTAATGGGATCGGTTGTAAACAAAAACTTTTACCCCAAATCATTCCCCATTTACCCGAATCATTTAAAACTTATTATGAACCTTTTTTAGGGAGTGGGGTTCTTTATTTTTATTTAAAACCCGCCAAAGCAATTTTAAACGATTACGATCCCGACTTAATTACGATGTGGCGTCAAAGTTTCCAAAATCCTGTTCATTTTGTCGATGAGGTCCAAATGATAGAAAATTATCTTTACCAACATCAAGACCAAACACAACAAAAACAAGCCTTTAAGCATTTATTAAATCAATATAATCAAAATTTCCTCCTAAAAAGCAAAAAATTACTTAGGTCAGCCATCTTTTATGTTTTAAATAAATACGCTTTTCGGGGGATTACACGTTATGATCGCCACAATAATTTAAAAGCAACTTTTGGTTATAAACCGAAACAAAAAACGCCCATCATTAATTTAAACCAATTAATCGCCTACCAACATCACTTCCGCAAGAACAAACATGGTTTATATTGTAGGGATTTTCGAAAAATCATCGCCTCTAGTCAACAAGGCGATTTTCTTTTTTGTGATCCGCCCTATTACTATGAAGGAATTAAAGATAAAGAATTTTACCAAAAACCATTTACTTTTACTGATCAGCAACAATTAGCCTTAGAATTGCATCAAGCAACCAAAAGGGGGGTCAAATGGTTATATACCAATTATGCCACACCAGCAATCCTTAATTTATTCCCCAACGCAAACCTCATTAACACCAAAACCACAACCAACCATTGTCTCACCCAGAAAAACATCCATCAAGAAATCATTATTAAAAATTATATATAAGATAAAAAAAATAAATAAATCAAAGGAGATTTAAAATGAGTGATGCGTTAACGCACATTTATCGCGGTACTTATTTTTTTGAAGAAGACTGTAGTAACAAAACCATAACTAAAAGGAGAAATCATAACCTTATGACTAAAAAAGAATTAATTAAAAAAATTGCCGAAGCGAACCATGCTTCTATTACCCAAACGACAGAATTTTACCACACTTTTGAAAAGACTTTAATTGAAGCCATCGCTTCTCATGAAGAAGTCATTTTATCACCCCAAATTGGGAAATTTGTTTTAAAAGCGAAAAAAGCCTATCATGGCAGACATCCCCAAACAGGCCAAAAAATTAAAATTCCTGCTAAAACGGTAGTCACTTTTAAATTATCTAAAACTATTAAAGACCAAGTGAAAGTGTTAATTTTAAAATAACCCCCTTATTTTCTTGCGAAAACCTAAGAAAGGCGGTAATCTATGTCCTTAAACAAAAAAATCTATTTGAGTTTGCTGGGTTTATTAAGTTCAGGTTTGTTGATTTTATTCATTTTAGGCATCACTCATTCTCGTCAACCAACTAAACCCCCAACCTTAACTAACCAACCGTCATCATCACGCCAACAAGAGATCGACCATCAAATCAAATTAGAACAAGCCAAAATCCAAGAACTTCACCAACAAGATCAAACTTTAAAAACCCAAATTGATGAAAATGTGAAAACTTTAACTGATATTGTTACCAAAATGAAAACTCTCCAAACCGAATTAACTAATAACCCGCAATTACCTCCAAACACGAAAACCCAAAAACACCAACAATTAACCGAACTAAAAGCCCAACAACAAACCCAACAAACCTTAATTGATAATTTAATCGCCCAAAGAAAAGCGTTAAACCAAAATCAAAAAGAAAAACAAGCAGAATTAGAAAAATTAGCCCAAGCCAAAGCTCAACTCCAAACCCAAGAAAATCTCCAACAACAAATTTTCCGCTTAAATCAAGCCCTTAATTATGTGGAAGCGAATCAAAAAAGAATTGAAGAGTTAAAAACGCAACCAGAATATCGAAAAAATCAAACGGAGTTAAAAAATTTCCAGGATTTTCAACTGTTCTTAACGGATCAAAAAATCGCTTTTGAAAAACAAAAGCAAAACTTACAAACGCAATTAAATCATTTACAAGAAAATAAACCGCTTCCGCATCTTCAAA
>NZ_JAOSIT010000056.1:0-2422 GCF_030586975.1 Candidatus Phytoplasma gossypii
AGTTTCAATATCTTAGATTATAAGATATTAGGCGCCGGATGCTGGGAAACTTGCTTGTCCGGTTCTGTGGGGGGCTAATTGCGAATATGAAAAAAGTTATTATCATTTCTTCTTTCTAAACCGCGTTGATCTATCTCGATAAAAGATATGGGAAATCTCATGAGAGAAATTTAATTAAACGTCGTATAAGGGCAATCATTTATAATTATTCTTCAGTTTTAAAACCTAATGTTTTTTTTATTATTATTATTAAACCGACAGCAAAAAAATTGAACTTTTTCGATTTATCTGTAAAATTATCAGTTTTATTGAGAAAATCTCGTCTTATAAGTTCCTGATAAGGATATTTATTGTATATATGAGTGATGATAAATTTATTTTTTTAAAAAGATTTGTAATTATTTTTTTATTTTGTTTGTTAATAACTTTTAGTATTAGAGAGTTATTTTTTAGTAATACAAAAATTAATTCTGAACCTAATATTATTGATTTAAAAGTTTTTATAAAGAAAGAAAATAATAGTGATAATTCAGATGATAAATTATTTAATAACTTACTTAAAAATTTTGATTTATATGAATGTCAGAAAGTTTTAGATATTTTTGTTTGCGAACTTGAAGATAATGGCAATTTAAAATGGTATTTATTAGATAGTAAAAATGGAAATGATTATGTAAAAAAACAATTACAGGAAACAATAAATAAAATATGTTTAGGATTAGAATATTATTTTAGTTTTAATAATTTTAATATCTCTTTAGATCAGAAAATTATTATATTAAAAAAATTTTTTACAGTAATAACAGGAATTAGTAGAAGTTATTTTTTAAATCGTTTTGTACAAGAAAAAGATTTTAAAATGTTATTTATAAAAAATATCGAACCTAAAACAAATGTAATCAATTCAATTTCGTCACAAGATTTATTAAAATTTCAAATTTATAAAGATTTGGAGAATAATAAAGAAATATCTAATCAAGATTATAATAATGTTATTCGTTATAAATATTTAGATTCAGATTCTAAAATTAAAAAAATAAATTTTTTTATTTTAAAAAATGATATTTCTAATAATCCACAATTAGGTTTAAAGATTTTTGTGAATGATCAAGAAGATTTACCTATCCAATGGCCTTCAAAATTAGATTGGAATAATTTTTTAGGTTTTGGTTATATTTGGAATTTTTTAATTATTTTTATAGCTTCTTTATTAAATTTTTTTTCTTCTATAGGTTCTCACGGAGTAGATGGTTTTATATTAGGTAATTTAGGATTAGGAATTGTATTAACTACTATTTTAATCCGAACTTTATCATGGCCTATTTATACTAAAACTAATAATTTTGCTTTTAATATGAATCTGGCGCAACCAGAAATTGCTAAAATTCAAAACAAATATTCTTTATCTAAAAATCCTATGGAAATAAAAAAAATGCATTTAGAGATTATACGAGTTTATAAAAAGTATAATTTAAATATGTTTTCTAGTTTATTAATGTCTTTTTGTCAAATGTTTTTATTTTTGGCTATGTTTCGGGTTTTACGTCGTTTTCGTATCCCTGGTGGTATTTTTAAAATTTATAATCAAAAATCTTTTTTAGGTGTAATAAATTTACAATTAGAAAATAATAATGATAATTTATTTTTTTCTATATCACTAACTTTAATAACAGGTTTTAGTATGTTTATTTTGAATAAATTAATAATGAAAAATTCTGAAATTATACAAAATAAAAATGTTTTATTAACCTCAAACGAATCTAATATAATTAAACCGGAACAAATGATGAAATTTTTTAGTTATTTGATGATTCTTTTTATGATGTTTCTCTCTTTTCGTGATTCTATGTTATCTTTATATTGGATTATAGGTAATTCTTATACTATTTTGCAAACACTTATTAATAAACAAATTATATTCAGAAAAATGCAAAAATTAAAAAAATATTAAACAATATTATAATGTTCAAGATAATTCCTGATTATTTGCCGAAAAACATTTTTTTTGTGTATAATAAATATCAGGAATTAAAATAATATTTTTGAAATATTAAAAAAATAATTTTATTTTTGAAATTTTTATATATATATAAAAAAAAAATATTTTTATCATTAAATTATGTTAAAATCAATTAGTAAGTTTTTTTAATTAAAAAAATATAAATATATTTTATAATTAATAATATTTTAAACGGAGGGATAGCGAAGTGGCTAAACGCAGCAGTCTGTAAAACTGTTCCGAAAGGTACGGCGGTTCGAATCCGTCTCCCTCCACCATATTAGTTTATTGATCATTACTTCTTTGAAAACTGAAGATGATATTTTATTATTTATTATGATATTTTTATCATAAAAAATTATTAAATATTAACTATATTCCAATAAATAATTTTTATTTATTTGAATGATTTATTACGAAGAG
>NZ_JAOSIT010000057.1:0-2205 GCF_030586975.1 Candidatus Phytoplasma gossypii
TAAGCGAATATATGCATCCAATTGACTGTCAATTCCTTTATTAAACCAAGAATGTTTAAAATCATTAATTGAGGTTTCTTTATAATCAAGTCCGCGGTCATTCCAATAGTCGAAAGGGTAAACTTCTTTAATGTAGTTGGCAAGGTTAGTAGGTTCTTTTTGGATTTTGAGGCGTTCTTTAGCCGTTAAAATATTATTAAAACTGCCTTTTTTGTCTTGAACTTGTTGTTGATAATAACCAATACCATTAAGGCCATCAAAGATATATTTAGCTTTAATCATGGTACATTTTTTATCATCATCATACCATTCTTCTACATTTTCAAATTTAGTTTCTTTAATACTAGGGATTTCTGTTTTGGTTTCGGGTAATTTGATAATGTTCATTTCGGTTAAAACCAAAAAACCGATCAATAAACATGATAATAATCCTAATATGATCAAAACCCATTTAATGATTTTTTTAATATTAAACATGATTAGTTCCTTTCGGATAATTGATAACATATCAACATTTTAACACATTTGCCTTTGGAATTTTCATTAAAACCATTTTGAGAACCAAGAAGTTACTTTATCAACTCGTTTGTTTACATCGTCTTTAATTTTATTAATAAAGGGTCGAATGGCGTTACTATAGGTTTTTCCTTGAACTTTGATTTTTTCATCAAGTTCTTCAAATTTTTTTGTTTTTTCAATTAATTCATCATTTTTGTCTTTTAAATTTACTTTAATGGCTCCATGGGCTTTTTGTTCCTCTTTTATTTGTTCTTTAAGTTTGTTGATTTCATGACGGAGTTCGGCGTTTTCTTCGATGTATTTACCAGAGGCGTTTTCTAAAGCTTTAATGGTTCCTTCGAGCGCTTGAATATGTAGACCTTGTTGTACCCATTTATCGATTTGTTGTTCTAATTCTTCGCTTAAACGGTTAATTTCATTTGCTTGTTCGTTGATGATTTGGTTTAAGTGGGTGATTTCTTGGTCTTTTTGGTAGATAGTTGCTTGATATTCTTTTTCTTTTTGTTGAAAATTAGTAGTTAATTGGTTAATTTCCTTTTGAAGGGTTTGTTTAGCTTGTTCCGATAAAGCTTGATTAGTGATTAATTCTTGATTTTTGGCTTCAATTAAGGATTTTTGTTCTTGGAGTTGGTTTTGGAGTTGTTCAGTCATTTGGTTTTGGGCGTTGATTTGTTGGATTAATTGATTAATTTGGGTTTCTTTTTCGGTGTTGATCGTTTTTTCTTGGTGAAGGTCAGTTTCTAATTGATTAATCTTTTGATCTTGGGTCAAGATTTCGTTTTCTTTCGCACGGATTTGGTTAGTTCGATGATTAATTTCTTGTTGGAGGGTTTCTTTTTCTTGTTTGGATAGTTTTTGGTTGTTTTCTAATTCGGCTTGTTTTTGGGTTAAATCGTGTTCTAAATTGGCTTTTTGAATTTCCAAAGTTAAACTATTAATTTTTTCTTGTTGGAGTTGAATTTCTAATAAGTTTTTGGCTTTCATCGTTTCTTCAGGAGTTAATTGTTGTGTTGGGGTAATTTCTTTGAATTCCTCGCCAAGGAGTGGTGTTTGTTGGAGTTGTTCTTGGGGAAGGAAGGTAGGTTCAGTTGTTGGTTTATCAACTGAACCCTGATCAGGGATTGTTCAAGTTACCAGTTTCCCTTTCTTCTTGAGTTTTTTCTGCTGGAGTTATTGTTTCTTTCGCCTCATCATGATTAGTTATTGTTGTTTTTTCATCTTTCATATTAGTTGGTAAGTTAAGGGTTGGGGGATTTTTTATTTGCTGGGTTAATGGTTGGGGCGGATTAGAAATTTTGGTTTCTTCACGATAAAATTGATAAAGTTCGTAAGTAGTTGCCACTAAAGAAACTAGTCCTAAAGCTTTACTACCGATTCGGAGGATTTTACCACTAAGGGAAGTCGCTCGCTTTTGTATAATCGCTTTCGTTCCTTGTTTAATAGGGGGGTTTTTTCCTTTTTTTAACCAATTACCCATTTTCCCGATGCCTAAACAAATCCCAATAACACTTAAAGTAGTAGTAAGATAACAACTTAATTTTGCTTTAGGCGAAAGAGGATTTTTATCATTTCCTGTTATTTTGTTATAAACATTTTCGACAACTTGACGAATCGGTTGCGTAGTTTTATCGTAGAATGATTTAGTTTTAATAGCGACATCGCCTGTAAAAGCATTGATTTGGTGGT
>NZ_JAOSIT010000058.1:0-2167 GCF_030586975.1 Candidatus Phytoplasma gossypii
GAAATGACCATACTTTTTAACTGATTAGGGATTTTCACCTTTTCCTTAACTTCTGGTCTCGCGAAAACTTATTGACTAGATATTTCATCTCATCCCGCTTGCGTGCTTTTGCTATTGTTAATAATTCCCTAACGATCAATCAGGGAAGGGAAATAAAAATTCAGTTTCACCAACTAATGATCAATTAGTTGATACAAGAGATTCTAATAAGACAAAAACATCTCAATCACAAAAACCAATCATACCATCGGGTTTACAAGAGGATAAATCTAAATCTATTAAACCACCAAAAAATTTTAGCATTAAAAAAAAGTCTTAAAAAAATTCAAAGAATATGGCGATAACTTTTTAGAATCCGCAAAACATACTTCTTATGAACAAATATCTTCTATTATTTCAAATGAAGATTCACTTCAATTAATAGATTATGATTACGAAGAGAACGAAAAACTTTCTTTACTTTCTGATAGTTTGATAGATAAAAATTTAGATCAAATAAATAATGAAAAAAATAATATCTTCGAAAAAAAATCTTCAAATAATAATGTAAAAATCATTAAAGAGATTTCATCTTCTAAAAAAACATTACCTCGTAGTTTTGGTTTGAAATATGTGACATCTTTATTTGTTGCTTCATTTGGTATAGTTCGTGTATTTGTTTCTAAAATGATTTTTGCTTTTAGATAGTTGTTGACAATTTTGAATAAAATTTCTTACTTTATTAAAGTACATAAAATTTAAAAGTTGCTTTATTTTAAATTAAAATATATAAATATTTTAACTATTATCCATAAAAACTCATTTAAGAAAATCAAATAATTTAATTTTTATATAGAATATATATAGTTTTATTTGTGTTTGATAATATTTTAATATATTATTTTAATAACTTAAATGTAGTTTTTTATAAATTTTCATTATAATAAGCAAATTAATTAAAAATTAATTTGTTTATTTTTTTTGTTTTTTTAAAAAAATTAAATTATTTATTTTAAATTATGAAATAAATTTTAATTATAAATTATTTTGTTTTTGGCATTATATTTTAATCAATTAATTTTTAAATAATATTGAAAATAAATAATTAAAATGGAAGGCATAAATTTATTATCATGTTAGGAACATCAACAAAATGGTTCCTTGCTTTGTTTATTTACTTGCCCTTAATTATTGTTATTTTAGGATTATTGTATTATTTAATTTTTTATTATCAACAAAAAATTAAAAAAATTATACAAACGACCAAACAAAAAGCTCAAGAAAAAATTTCTAGTGCTCAAATAATAGCTCAAGAAATGATATCAAAAGCTAAACAAGAAATCCATATTTTAAAAAAAGAAGTTGAAGAAGATTTGAATTTGAGAAGACGAATAATTGTTAATTTAGAAGAACAAATTATTCATAAAGAAGAATTGTTAAATTCGCGAACTAGATATTTAAATGATAAAGAAGAATTATTATACATGAAAGAACAAAAAATTAATATTTCTCAAGAGCAAATTGAACAAATGCAAAATAAAGTTCAAAATCTTATTATAAAAAGACAGAACGAATTAGAACATATCGCTTCTTTAACTAAAGAACAAGCTAAACAAATTATTATGGAAGAAATTCGTAAAAATTCTCAACAAGAAATTATGAATTTTATTAAATCTCAAGAAGAAGAATATAAATTTCAAGTTAAAAAGAAAGCTCATGTTTTGTTAGTATCAACTATGCAACAATTATCTCGTAAAATTTCTTCCGAAAATAATGTGGATATAGTTTATTTAGATAATAATGAATTAAAGGGGAGAATTATTGGCAAAGAAGGAAGAAATATTAGAACTTTTCAAATTATAACAGGGGTAGATTTAATTATAGATGATATACCCAATACTGTTATATTAAGTTCTTTTGATTCTAAAAGACGGGAAATAGCGCGTCGTACTTTAGAAAATTTAATTTTAGATGGTCGTATTACGCCTGTTAGTATAGAACAAACTTTTACCAAGGTTCAAGATGAATTTGATAATTTTATTCAAGATATAGGCGAAGAAGCTATTTTAGAGGCTAAAATAGGGTTTTTGGATGAAGAATTAATAAAATTATTAGGTTCTTTGCATTTTCGTACCAGTCATGGACAAAATGTTTTAAAACATTCTTTAGAAGTATCTTTTTTAGCAGG
>NZ_JAOSIT010000059.1:0-2137 GCF_030586975.1 Candidatus Phytoplasma gossypii
CGAAATTTGTATATAGTAGTCTCTGGCTGTTTGTTTAAGCAACTTCCGAACAGGTTTGTTAATTACCTCAATTTCCTTCTTAGGCCATTGCAGGCTTCTCCATCGAATTATTCGGTAGCGGAGTCATTTTGACTAATTTGCTTTCGTCGCAACCAGCTTTTATGGTCTGCTATAATCCGACATATTTTCATTTTTCGGACCGACCATCAGGGTTTTCGACCCTAGCTATTGGTTAGATAGCGCGAAATTTAGGCCTCTTTGGCGCCCTGTAAGAGACAATAGGAAACTTATCCTGTGGTTAAAACGCAAATAATCTATTCCTATAAAATATTTAAATCAAAATTATGCATGATAAGCGGTTATTATCAAATCCGATATAATAGTAAAAAAATTTCATATTTTATTCCTGAATATGAAATATAAAATACTGAGAAAATTTGTTTATTTTTTATTTGAAATTAATTTTTGAATATAAAATTGCAAATGCTAAATTATTTATTCTATTTAATTATTCAAAAAAACTACATGAATTTAATAATTAAGAATTTAATATTTTGTAAATTAAGATATTAACTACATAAATTTTTTAAATAGTACTTTTGAATTTTTTTATTTTTAGAATAATGTTTTTAGTTTTAATTTGATTAAATACTCCGAGATCTTTTTTTGTAAATTAAATTAATTTTAAGTAAAATCCAAGTATAGCAATATATTTTTTAATGCAAATCAATAAAATTTCTCATTGTAAATTAAAAAAATAATTTAGATATATATTTTTTTTAAATACAATGAGATTATTTATTATTTATTGTTAATAAAATAAAAGTTTATAAAGAAATATAAAAGGTTATTAATTATGATTATTTTATCTATTGAAACTAGTTGTGATGAAACTAGTATTGCTATTACTCGGGATGGAAAAGAAGTATTAGCGAATGAAACTTTTTCGCAAATTAAATGTCACCAAAAATATGGAGGTGTAGTTCCTGAAATAGCTTCACGTAAACATTTAGAAGTTATAACATATTTTTTAAAAAAAGCTTTTATTAAGACAAAAATGAAACCAAAAGATATAGATTTAGTTGCTGTAACTCATGGCCCGGGATTAATAGGATCATTATTATTGGGAGTTAATGCTGCTAATACCTGGTCTTATATTTATCAAAAGCCTTTGATAGGTATTAATCATTTAATAGGTCATATTTATTCTGTTCAAATAGAAAATGAAATAAAATTCCCTACTTTAGCTTTGATTGTTTCAGGAGGTCATACCGAATTACTTTATTTAAATGATCATTTTGATATAAAAAAATTAGGAACTACTTTAGATGATGCTGTTGGCGAAGTTTATGATAAAATTGCTAAAAATTTAAATTTAAATTATCCAGGAGGACCTATTATAGAAAAACTTGCTCTTCAGGGTGAAGCTGTTTTTCATTTTACTTTACCTTATGTTAAAAACAATAATCTAGATTTTAGTTTTTCAGGATTAAAAAGTCAAATTATTAATTTAATTAATAAAAATCGTCATAATATGTCAAATAAATTAGTTTCTGATATATGCGCTTCTTTTCAAAAAGTAGTTATTGAAGTTTTATTAATTAAAATAAAAAGAGCTTTAAAAAAATTTCCTACTAAAAATTTAATTTTAGTAGGAGGTGTTGCTTCTAATTCAAGTTTAAAAAAACAATTTTTGCGAGAGTTTCCTAATTTAAGATTATTAATTCCAAGCTTAAATTTTTGCACAGATCAAGCTGCTATGATTGGTATTGCAGCTTATTATCAATATAAATTTCAAAAACCTACAAAATTATATAATTATGATTTAACAGGATTAGCAGATTTAACTTCTTTTTTTTAAAAAATTTTAAAATCATTAGTTTAATTTTTTATCATTAAACTAATGATAAATAATATTAAAAAAAATATTTTGGTACATATTGATATATAGGGATAGATTATTTGCGTTCTAACCATAGGATGAGTTTCCAATTGTCTCTTACAAACAGCCTCCCTCTAAACCGGACAAGCAAGTTTCCGAGCATCCGGCTTGCCATAATTTATCTTCTTGCGAAGACTAACTTTATGTTACCACTTGTTAGTTGTTTATTTTATTATCATGTTTTATTATATTTGA
>NZ_JAOSIT010000006.1:0-23232 GCF_030586975.1 Candidatus Phytoplasma gossypii
AAATGGATAAAGAGTTTTGATCTATCTAGATGGAGAAAAACTCAAGAAATTATAAATTTTTAGGCTAAATCAAATTATCACTTAAATAATCGCCGGATGCTGGGAAACTAGCTTGTCCGGTGGTGTGAGGGGCTTAATATAATAAATCTATTTTAAAAAAATGATTAAACGTGTTAATTCTATCTCGATTCAGTAGGTTGCGGGTTCGATTCCTGCTTTTGGCACCAAAATAAAAAAATGTCCCGTTAGCTCAGTTGGTAGAGCACTTGACTTTTAATCAAGGTGTCAAAGGTTCGAATCCTTTACGGGACACCATTTATAATTATTGTAATTAATTCACAAAATACAATACATTTTTGAGGGCCCGAATGGTGGAATAGGTAGACACGTGGGACTTAAAATCCCATGACTTTATGT
This sequence comes from Candidatus Phytoplasma gossypii, assembly GCF_030586975.1. Taxonomy (NCBI): domain Bacteria; kingdom Bacillati; phylum Mycoplasmatota; class Mollicutes; order Acholeplasmatales; family Acholeplasmataceae; genus Candidatus Phytoplasma; species Candidatus Phytoplasma gossypii. The sequence continues at coordinate 418 of NZ_JAOSIT010000006.1, forward strand.
CGTGCCGGTTCAAGTCCGGCTTTGGGTACCATAAAAAAAGGGGTTTTAGCTCAGTTGGTAGAGCGCCTGTTTTGCACACAGGAGGTCAGCGGTTCGAATCCGCTAAGCTCCACCAAAAATTTTTGGAAATTTATTCAAACTAATAATGTTTTAGAGGCGGTATAGCTCAGTTGGCTAGAGCACTCGGTTCATACCCGTGAGGTCAGGGGTTCAAATCCCTTTACCGCTACCATTAAATTTTTATATTTAATGATATGAGTATGGACCTGTAGCTCAGCTGGTCAGAGCCACCGGCTCATAACCGGTTGGTCGTAGGTTCGAATCCTACCGGGTCCACCAAAGTATATTTTGGAGGAATACCCAAGTCCGGTTGAAGGGGCCAGTCTTGAAAACTGGAAGGTCTACAAAGACGCGGGGGTTCGAATCCCTCTTCCTCCGCCAATTATTTGTAGTATTTAAAGATCGCGGGATAGAGCAGTTTGGTAGCTCGTCGGGCTCATAATCCGAAGGTCGTAGGTTCGAATCCTACTCCCGCAACCAATTTTATGGTCCGATGGTGTAGTGGTTAACATGCTTGCCTGTCACGCAGGAGATCGCGGGTTCAATTCCCGTTCGGACCGCCAATTTTGGCTCTGTAGCTCAGTCGGTAGAGCAGTGGCCTGAAGAGCCTCGTGTCGGCAGTTCGATTCTGCCCGGAGCCGCCATAATAATTTTATTTTTGATTAGAAGAGAGAGTCTAAAATTAAATTTGAAGTCAAAAATATTTTTTTTGAATCAAAATAATAATAAATGTTTATTTTGTAAATTTATATTATTTTTAGTTTCAATATTATTAATTATTAATATTAAATTTTTGTTGGTTAAAGCGATGGAAAAATCATCAGAATCTTTAGAAACTATCGAATTAACAACATTTTTGGATAAATCAGAACTTAAAAATTTTCCTAATTTAAAACCTTTTTTAACTAATCAAAATGTCGATGAAACCGAAATATCTACATTATCTGATAATAATAAAGCTGAAATGGAAATTTCTCTATTATCTCATGACAAGTCTTTGCCTAATCAATTTTTTTTACTTAGTTGTAAACACGATTTAGGTTCTTTTTTTTCTAAACGAATGAGATTGTTTTATGCTTTAAAAAATGTTAGAACTGTTCCGTGTGCTTCTTTTTTTGAATGGTTTAATTTTAAACAAATTTTATTTGGTACTTTTCATGCTAATTTATCTAAGATAAATTGTTTATTTAAGTGTTTAAATTTATCAGGCATCAAAGAAGAATTTATCGATGATAAATATGAAAAAGTTTCTTTGGTAGCTTTAGATTTTTATCGTTTATTAAAAAAAAATCCTAATTTAGGTTATTTTTATTTACCTTCTCAAGATTTAGATAAAGCAATTTCTGTTAATATTTCGTTTTGTAATTGTCAAGTTAAAGGTTATTCGGTTTTGGAATTAATCCATGAAATTGTTAATCTTAGAGATGAAAATTTTGATGTAGATAATTTCCGAAAACATTTAGTTATTTATATTCAACATTTAATGGAAATTTCTGATTCTGATGAAGAATCGATGAAAGTGTCTATTAATAATTTATTAGAAAAAATTAACGAATTAAGTGATATTGATGAATTAGATCGTAATTTGTTATTTAATGTCTTATTAAGTTTTAGTCGCGTATTCATTCCAAGTCTTTTTGAAGTTAATTATTCGATTAATACTCAACGCATAAAACCTTTATATGAAATGAATTTGGATATTACAAATAATGTAGGACATAAGACTTTAGGTTTTTTATTCAAGTTAGAAAAAAACGAACAATTAAGTGATTTTTATTTAAATTTTTATGAAATTTTTCAAGATGAAAATAATATTGAACAAATTAGACCTATCGATCATTTATTAATTTTAAGAACAGATAAAAAACAACAAATTTTTTATAATTCTTTTTTTCATCATTTAAATATTAATGTTTTATATAAGAAAACTTTATCAATACATAAAAAAGCTTTTTTTAACGCTCGTTTGGCTTGAGTAAATAATAAATAAAAATTATAATTAATCGATATTCTTAATAAAATTAAAATGGTAGGTATTGAATGGATAATAACTTTAATTTGATTAGTTCTAATAGATTATCAGGTCATAATTTTTTAGTTTTTATAGAAATTGTTCGTGGTAGTAAAAAAAAATATGAATTAGATAAAGAAATTGGTTGTTTAATTTTAGATCGTTATTTAAACACATCTTTTGTTTATCCAGCTAATTATGGTTTTATTCCTTTAACTTTATGCGACGATAATGATCCTTTAGATGTTTTCGTTTTAACTCAAGAAATTTTAGATCCAATGATATTAGTTGAATGTCGCCCAATTGGAGTTATTCGTATGTTAGATAATGGTCAACAAGATGATAAAATTATTGCTGTTCCTGTAAAAGATTTGATGTTTCAAAAATATTTTAATTTATCAGATATACCAAAATTTTTATTATCAGAAATAGAACATTTTTTGTTACATTATAAAGATTTAGAACAGAAAGTTATTAAAATTCAACAAATAGAAGATTTTCAAGAAGCAGTATCTATTGTTGAAAAAGCTTTGTTAAAATATAGGAAAAGATAACAAAATTAATTTGTTTATCTTTGATATTTATTTCTGAATAAAAAATATATAAAAATTTTATTGAAATATTATTGATAATTTGCATTATAACGAATATATGGTTTCAAATGTTGAATTTTGTATATAATAATATAAAAAAATATTAAATCAATTTATATAATTTTTTTAATAATTGGGATTTTTTTGGTTAAATTTCGATAAGTGATATTTTTTTAGGTAATTTTATGAAACAAAAAATTATTTTTAATAAAAAAGCTAATTATGATTATTTTTTGGATAAAAAGTATTTAGCTGGTATTCAACTTTTAGGTAATGAAGTGAAATCTATTCGTTTAGGTCAAGTTCATTTAGATAATTCTTATGTTTGTTTTGATAATAATGAATTATTTGTTATTAATATGAAAATTACTAAATATTCTTGTAGTAATGATTTTGATTATATCGATAATAGAAAAAAGAAACTTTTACTTAAAAAAAAAGAAATTTTACAAATTAAAAATAAAATAAAAACTCATAGTTTTGTTTTAATTCCTGTTAAAATATTTAATCAACGTAATTTGTTTAAGCTAGAAATTGCTTTAGCTCGTGGTAAAAAAAAATATGATAAACGTCAAGATTTAAAACATAGAGACGAATTAATGTATACAAAAAAAATTTTAAAAGAATTTATTTAAATTAATTAACTTGAAATAAAATAATTTTATATAAAAAAAAAATTCAAAAACATCAATTTTTGAATTTTTTTTATTTTTTTTATATAAATTATTTTAATTGTACAAATTCTTGATTTGGTTGGATTTGTGTTTTTTTACTAATTTTCAGCATTAATAATCCATTTTCTAATTTACCTTCAACATCTTTTACGCTAGTTAAGTGTATAAAGTTATAATTAAAGGTGCGTTCTATTTTACCATAAAATCTTTCTTGATATAATAATTCGCAATCAGAACAATTATCCATTGAGCAACAAAAATCATTTGATGAATTGTTCTCTTTGGTAGAATCATTTTTATTTACAGATTGTGATTTTTTTGTTTGTGGACAACGATTATCTGCTTCAATAGTTAAACGGCCTTCGTTAACGGAAATTTTAACTTGTTCTTTAGTAAAACCTGGTAAATCCATGATAAGTAAATAATAATCTTTGCAATCCCATAAATCAGATTTAGGTAATCTTTTATCTAAATCTAAAATTGTTGGAATAGATAATAAATCTTTAATTATTGACATACTACCCTGTATGATCTCCTTATCATTAATTTTATAAATAAATTTTTTAATAAACTTATATAATTAAATTTATTTATTTTAATAAATTTTTCATCTTTATTCTAACAAATTTTTTTCTTTAATTCAATAATATCTAATGATGTTATAATAGGATATGTATACGTTGAAATATGTTTTTGTTAAATTTAATATTTTCATTAGTGTATTGTTTTACTAAGAAATAATCCTAGATAAAAAAAATAATTATATTTTTATCTTTTATCTGGGGAAATATTTTAATAAAATTTAATAATTTTATATAAATATTGAAACAAAAACTAATAAAAAACGAACGTTATTAATATATAATGTAGCATAGACGTTTTTTCAATTCGAAAAAAATTTCATAATTTTAATAATGAAAAAGTATTTAAATAATATAAATTTAAAAAAGGAATGTATGTAAATGGCAAATATTAAACAACAAAAAAAAAGAATTATTACTAATAATAAACGTAAATTACGTAATAGTGATTTCAAATCATCTACTAAAACTTATTTTAAGAAATTAAAAAATGCTAAAGATTTTCGTGAAGCTTCTATATACTATAGTATAGTTTGCAAAAAATTAGATAAAGGTTTATCTAAAGGTATTTATGTAGGAAATTATGTAAACAGAAAGAAAAGAAATGCCGCTATTACTTTGAATAATATATCCATTAGTTAATTTACATCTTTGTTTATGAAAAAAATTAAATTTTACTAAAAAAATTTATTTAATTAATCGATAGCACAAAGAGGTTTTATAAGTCGTGTTAGATATCAAATTTATACTTAAAAATATAGACCTAGTGAAAAATAAATTGAAAAATCGATTTGTTAATGAAGATTTATTGGACACATTAATTGTTTTATATAAATCTAAAAATCAACTTTTACAAAAAATTGAAAGTATAAAATATTTCAAGAATCAATCTTCTCGTCCAAAAAGTAATAGATCATTGATTAATCAAAATTCAGAAATTATTCTAGATGGTCATATCCATTATGAAGAAAATTTAAACAAATTACAAAATAGTTTAAAGGTAATTGAAGAAAAATTTATGAATATTTTGTATTGCTTACCTAATATTCCTCACGAAAGTGTTCCAACGGGAGAGAGTGAAGCTGATAATGTAGAGGTATGTCATTCTATTATTAAACCTCGTTGCTATAATTTTGTTATTAAAGATCATCTTCAATTAGGGGTAAGTTTGAATATTTTAGATTTTCAAAAAGCTTCTAAAATTGTTGGTAGTAAATTTGTCGTTTTAAAAGGATTAGGAGCCTGTTTGGAAAGATCTTTAATTAATTTTATGATAGATACTCATGTGTCTAATAAATATTTTGAGGTAATACCACCTTTTATAGTGAATCAACAATCTATGTTCGCTACAGGTCAATTGCCTAAATTTTCCCAAGATGTTTTTAAATTACAATCGAATAAGTATAATTGGTATTTAAATCCGACAGCTGAAGTTCCTACTATTAATTTGCATCGTCAAGAAATTTTAGATATTAAAAAATTACCTATTAAATATGTTAGTTACACTACTTGTTTTCGCGAGGAAGCAGGATCTTCTGGTAAAAACACTAAAGGAATTTGGAGACAGAAACAATTTAATAAAGTTGAATTAATTCAATTTGTAGAACCAGAAACATCTTATATGGTTTTGGATAATATGTTAAAAGATGCTACTATTGTTTTAGATAAATTACAATTACCTTATCGTATTATGATGTTATCCACTGGTGATTTAGGTTTTAGTATGAGTAAAACTTATGATATCGAAGTATGGCTACCTAGTCAACAAAAGTATTGTGAAATAGCTTCTATTAGCAATGCGGAAGATTTTCAATCACGTAGAGCTAATATTAAGTTTAAAACGCATTTACAAGATAAAGGTAAATTGGTACATACCTTAAATGGTTCGGCTTTAGCTATAGGTAGAACCATGGCAGCGATTTTAGAAAATTACCAAAATCAAGATGGTAGTGTTATTGTGCCTACAGTTTTACAAAAATATTTAGGAACAGATATAATTAATTAATTATTATTAAAAATCATTCTTGAGAAATAATATAAAAATGTTATAAAAAAGGAATAATGAATTATGATAGATTTTTACAAAAAATATTTTCAACATATTACTATTTGGCATTTAATATTTCTTATAGGATTTTTGGGAGTAATTATGTCTATGCATAATATATTTGACCAAATTATGAAACAACCTAATCATGTTATGGAATTGATAAATGTTTTAGAAAATCCGAAAAAGAATGTTAAAATTAAAGAAATTAAACCAAAAATAGTTCGTAGTATACCGACTTTATATGATTTACAAGTTAAAATATTAGATACTTCTGATAATGTTGTAGGTAAAGAAAAAATAATAACATATTATTCTGTATCTGATAAAATTTATCACAAAATTATCGATATCATTGTAGACAAGTCTCAAAATGATTCTTCTTATCAAAAAATTTTAGATAATCCTCATACAGATCCTCCTTATTTAGGATTTGGTCCTTTAGTTGATGCTATTGGTTTTATTTTGCCATTAATTAGTTGTTATTTATTATATTCTTTATTTAAATCTACTACTAATAAATTTTTTGAACAAATGGGCGAAAAATATATTGGTAAAAAAGATCAAGTCGATTTACTAAGCAATATTACTTTTAAAAATATAGCTGGATTTTCTGAAGAGAAAATTGAAATGCAAGAAATTATTGATTTTCTCAAATATCCACAAAAATATAAAGATATGGGGGCCCGTATTCCTAAAGGGGTTTTATTATCTGGACCTCCCGGTACTGGAAAAACTTTATTAGCCAAGGCTGTAGCGGGAGAAGCGGGAGTAGCTTTTTTTGCGACTTCTGGATCGGAATTTGTAGAAAAATATGTAGGAGTAGGGGCTTCTCGTGTACGTCATTTATTTCAAAAAGCTGCTCAGCATTCTCCTTGTATTATTTTTATTGATGAAGTAGAAAGTTTAGCTCATAAAAGGGGTACTCGTAGTCATCATTCAGAACACGATAATACCTTAAATCAATTATTAGTAGAATTAGATGGTTTTAACTCGAATACAGAAATTATTGTTATAGCTGCTACTAATAAACCCGAATTGTTGGATTCAGCGATTTTAAGACCTGGTAGATTTGATCGTCGTTTTACTATTAATTTACCAAGCGCAAGAGATCGTAGAGCTATTTTAGAATTACATTCCAAAAATAAACGTTTTAGCCCGGAAGTTAATTTAAATGAAATTGCTGAAGAAACTATTGGTTTTAGCGGAGCTCAATTAGAAGGAGTTTTAAATGAATCTGCTTTATTAGCGGTACGTCGTCGTAGTTTAACTATAGAACCTCAAGATGTTAATGAGGCTATTGATCGTATATTAATCGGTTCTACACGTAAAAAAGATTTTTTATCTAAAAAAGAAAAAAAATTAGTGGCATATCATGAAGCGGGTCATGGTGTTTTAGCTGTTGTTTTAGATAATATTGAAAAAGTTCGTAAAATCACTATTATTCCAAGAGGTTCTGTTGGTGGATATAATATCATTTCTCCTGATAGCGAAAGTTCTAATTTTAAGTCAAGAAAAAAATTAATTATTAATATTGCGATCTCTTTAGGTGGTCGAGCCGCAGAAGAAATTTTTTTAGATGATATTTCTAATGGAGCATATGCTGATTTCGATCATGCTAGTCACGTTGCTAGAACAATGGTAATTAAGTATGGGATGAGTAAAGTAGGTTTAGTTCAATTTAGTCAATCTGAAAGAAATTTTTCAGATTCTAAGGCTTCGGAGATAGATTTAGAAGTGAAAAATATTATTAATGAGTGTTATCAATTAGCTAAAATAACTCTTTTAAAGCATAAAAATTTTGTAAACAATTTGGTTAAATATTTATTAAAAATAGAAACTTTAGTCACTAAAGATGTTGCAGAAATATATTTAACAGGTAAATTGGGTTGGTTTGATCAAGAACAAAATGAAAATTTAGGGCATTTACAAAATGAAAATAATATTCCCGGAGAAACATCTAATGATACATTTAATGAAAATGTAGATGATTTATCAAATCAAAATGATACTCTTGGAGAAGCTTCTAATGATAAATTCGATAATTCTGATGTTACCAATAATAAGGAATCTTCCGATGATATTTCTGATAATAAAAAAACTGAAAATGAAGATTTATCGAAAAAATCTAATAATTAAGAATAATATTTATTATAAATTAACGTTAGATTTATATAAATATAATACGGATAGATTAATTGCGTTTTATACAGCGTTTTGTGTTTGCTGTTAGCCCCCTTCCAAACTGGACAAGCAAGTTTCCCAGCATCTGGCTTTCCCTAATTTGTTTAGCTTCTTTATCTTTGGCTATTGGGGTTTTTATTTCCCAATTCGTTAGCTTTAGCATTCTCCAAGTTACTCTAAATATCTACCTTTGTCCTCCAGGTGAAGTGGACCGTTCATGTTTTAATGTCTTTCCTGACTGTCGGTGAGATTTCAGCTTTTCTTTAATGATAAACTATTCAATTCCTTAATTCTAAATTGATAACTACTGAACTACACGGTTTCATTAGTTTTCGTGGTAAGTTTTACATTACATCTACTTTCCTTCTTCGGTCATTTCAGACTTATCCGTGGGACAATTTGGTCGCAGAATCTTCTGGATTAATTACTTCATCTCAACCCGCTTTTATGGTCTGCTTTCATCTGTTATTCTTTCATTTAACAAACCAACTATCTCCTTTCAATGTTTATCAGTATGGGTTATTGGTTGGATAACACGATATTTAGGCATCTTTTGGCGCCAATTGATAATTTATTATTTTTGGGACTTAGGTTTTATGATAAAAAAATTTATTGTGGAAACACAATTTAATGGAATTCGTTTAGATGATTTTGTTACTATTAAAATTGGGTTGACTAAAAATCAAGTTCAAAAATTAATTGCTCATTACCAAGTGTTAGTGAATAATGCTTTAGTTAAAAAGAGCAATCTTTTAAAGAGTCAAGATATAGTCACGATAAATTTATCTACATTAATTGAAAAATATAATTTTTTATCTCCTATTAATTTGAATTTAGAAATTATTTATGAAGATCAATATTTAGCTGTTATTAATAAACCTGCTAATTTGATAGTTCATCCTTCAGTTAGTTTTCGTGGTGTTACTTTAATTAATGGTTTATTGTATCAACTTAAAGATTTTATTAAAATGCCTTTGAATGAACGCATGGGCATTATTCATCGTTTAGATAAAGATACTACAGGTTTGATTTTAGTAGGTAAAACAATAGAAGTAGTTGAGAAAATGCAACAATTATTACAAAATAAAGGTATTACGCGAATATATTATGCTTTAATTGAAGGTTTTTTAGATCAAACAGGTACTATAATTTTGCCTATTAAAAGAGATCATCGCAATCCTTTGAAAATGTCTGTAGCCTCTCAAGGTAAAATAGCTATTACACACTTTACTACTTTAAAAAAAATTAATAATTATTCTCTTTTGGAAATTCAACTAGAAACAGGACGTACTCATCAAATTCGTGTGCATTTAAGTTATTTAAAACATCCTATTGTAGGAGATAATTTATATAATTCTAAAAAATATTCGGTTTCATCTCAACTTTTACACGCAAAAAAATTATATTTTCATCATCCTTGGATAGGGAAAAAATTACAATTTGATATCCCTTTGCCTCAAAAATTTAAGGAATTTATTCAGTTTTTAGAATAATTTTTTATTGAAGAATTAATTATATTTAAACTATCCCGTTAGAGGATATTTTAAATATAATTTTCTTTTTTCAAATGTAATATTAAACTTAAATATTAAATTTAAATGATTTTTTCAAAAAAATTAGGAGAATTTTTTTATGTATTTGCAAAAATTGCAAACCCAAATCACTAATATTTTAAATGCAAAATTTAATATTAAGTCTATAGTAAAATATTATGATAAAGATTTATTGTGGGATTTTTATTTGCCTTTATTTATCTATCAAAAACAATGGAATAATGATTTATCAAAGATCTTTAATGATTTTAAAAAAATTTTATTAAATTTAACAGAAGTATCAGAAGTTCAATTTGCTAATGGCTTTTTAAATATTAAATTACAAAGAGGTTTCATTAGTCAACAAATTTTAAGTTCAATTTATAAATTATCTGAAAATTATGGTCAAAAATCGATTAACAATCAGGTGGTTATTTTAGATTATTCTTCTCCTAATATTGCGAAAAATTTTTCTATTGGTCATTTACGTTCTACTATTATTGGTAATGCTTTAAAAAATATTTATCGTAAGTTAGGTTTTATAACTATTGGTATTAATCATTTAGGAGATTGGGGGACTCAATTTGGCCAAATGATTTTAGCTTATCAAAAATGGGGTAAAGAAGATTTGCTTTTGAATAATCCTATTGATGAATTGCAAAAACTTTATATTTTGTTTCATAAACGAGCACAAAATAATAATATTCTTCATTTGGAAGCCAAAAATATTTTTAAAAAATTAGAAGAAAAAGATGAACAAATATTTAAATTATGGCGTTTGTTTAGACGTATTTCTTTAAAAGAATTTCGAAAAATTTATAAATTATTGGGTATTTCATTTGATTTTTATATAGGGGAATCTTTTTATCACCAAAAAGCTTTGCGCTTGGTTAAAAATTTATATCAACAAAAATTAATTATTGTTGATCAAAAAGCCTATATTTTTCCTTTAAAAGATATCCCTTCAGCTTTAATTCAAAAAGATAACGGTAGTACTCTTTATTTAACTAGAGATATGGCTTGTTTACTATATCGTGCTCAAAAATTTCATTTTCAGAAAATGTTATATGTGGTAGGCAATGAACAAAAATTACATTATCAACAATTAATTGCAATCATAAAACAAATGGGATATGATTTTGATATTCAACATGTGAATTTTGGTTTAATTTGTTTAAATAAAATCAAAATTTCTACTCGAAAACACCAAGATTATAAATTAATAGATATTATTGATCATGCTCGAAATAAGATTGCAAAAATTATTGCAAAAAGAAATAACAATTTATCAAAAACAAATATAACTAAAATAGCAGAAAAAATTGCTATTGGTTCTATTTTTTTTAATGATTTAAAAAACGATCGTCATTTAAATATTGATTTTAATTTAGAAAAGATGATTAAGTTTGAAGGAAACACAGGGCCTTATTTACAATATACTTTGGTACGTTTAAAGTCAATTATTTCTAAAACAAAATGTAATATTGAATTCAATAAATTGAATTGGTTATTTTTAAATAATTATTTTCAAAAAGATTATTATTTTATTATTGTTAAATTGTTAGATGATTTTCCTGGGATTTTAGAAAAAATTATTCAAAACAATATGCCTAGTCTTTTAGCTCGTTATTTATTGAAATTATCTCAACATACTAATCATTTATATGAAAAAGACAAAATTTTAACTTCTAAATTAGAGTTACAACAAGGTCTTATTTTATTAATCCAAAGTATTTGTATAGTTTTGGAAGAAGGATTAAAATTATTAGGAATTCCTATTGTAGTAAAGATGTGAATTTATTATGATAATATAAAATTATGTTTTAAATAATGAAAAAAGCATTTTATATAAATAAATTTTTTATTTTTTATAAATGTTTTATCTTTTATTTTTTGTAGCATAATAATAATTACAAATTAACAAAAAGTTGTATTTATGTTATAAATATGAATTAAAAAAACCTATATAAATATATTTTTATATTATTTATATTATAAAATAATTAAAATAATTGATATAATAATTTAATATTTTGTTTTTAAATATTTGAAAATTTTTAGAAGGAATAGAGGTGGTTATAGAAAGAATATGATTTTTATTTTAATTAGTATTTTATTAGGAAGTTTAGGTATATTTTTATTGATGAATTTTCGCATTGTACAAAATAAAAAAATTTTCGCTTTAATAATAAGCGTTTTTATAGTAATTATGTTATTAATTATTATAAAACATTATCAAAAAAATAGAAATAATTTCAATGAAAAAAACAAACATATTTTGACTTTAGGTTCAACAGTTCCAGTACAAGAAGGTTTTGGAATCTTGGGACAAGGAGCTAATACGGTTGTTAATAGTTATATTAGGAATTTATTACATGAATATTTAATCAAAGGATATTCTTTTAAAGAAAATAAGGTTTTAAAACGTGAATATAAATCTTGCCTTTTGACTGCTATGCCAGAAAAAATAACAGAAGGTGAATTTACAGGATATTATCAATGTTGTTTATCTTCGGGTATTAAATTTCATAATGGGCGTATATTGGAGAATCGAGATGTTCTTAATAATGTTCTGTATGATAAACAAATGGGTGGTGAACATTCGAATTTTATTGAAGATATTAAAATAGACAATAATGATATAAATCGTTTTTTTATTCTTTTTAAAGATAATTCAGAACCATCAAATTATCAAAATTATTATCATTTAAGTAAAATACCTATTGTTATCTTTGAAGGCGATAATAATCCTAATCGTCGAATTGGTTTAGGTCCTTTTCAGTTAAAATATTTTGATAATAATAATATTCAATTAGATCGTTTTATGGATTATTATAGAAAAGATGATTATAGCGATAGTAATATTGAACAAATCAAATTTTCTTGTATTCCAGACACTCAAACTATCAACATGCACCTGAAAAAGGGAGATATTGATATATCTTTTCTTGTTCTTGATAAAATTTCATCCAAAGATTTATCTCGATCTTCTGATTTACAAATTATAAAACCAGAATCACTAACTATAACATATTTGTTTTTAAATTGCCAAAAATTATCACTTGAAGAACGTAAAAACATTGTTGAAACATTATCTTCCTCCAAAAAACAACAATTTTTAGAACAATTAGGTGAAGATCCAGAGCGTTATCAAGTAGTTAATAGTATGTCAGATCCGCGCATGATAGGTTATTTAGAAGCGCCTAATTTTGATAATTTGATTTTAAGTCGAAATCCTGATAATAGCAAAGAAATAAGTTTTTTCAGCATTAATCCGACATCTCCTATTTCTTATCGTTATGCTAGTCGTATAACTGATTTTTTAAAAAAAGAAGGCTTTAATATTAAGCATGAAATTAGAGAATTGAATGAATTGGCTAATCAAGGAGAAAAGGGCGATTTTGATATGTTAATGATTTCGGAAAGTTTAGAAGATATCACTCCTTATTATGTGCTGAATTATTTTTTCGGTCCTAAAGAAAAAGGAGGATATATGCGTTGGCATCAATTATCAGATAGCGAAGAAATTACTCAAGGTTTAAATAATTTAAAATTTAATACTAATAACCCTAATTATGATCAGCAAGTTCGTAATTTTCATCAATTATTATTCCGTCAATATGCTATTATTCCTTTGTATTGCCAAAAATATTCTGAAATAGCTATGCGTAAAAATATAGAAAATTTTAATATTAATATACTCGGAGAACTAGATATAACTAAATTACGTAAAATTTAAATTCACTAAATTTTTTAAATAAAAATTTTTTATTTTTAAGAAAATTATATGATAGATTAAAGGAGCGAACTTGGATTAAATGTTTTTTCACAAGTATTTTGTCAAAAAATTATTTTATGTCGGATTAATTTTTTTAATTGTTGCTATATTAATTTTTAGTGCTATGAAATTTTTTTCAGATCCTGTTATATCTTTGTTAGGTTATAAAAGTACTTTTCAACAACGAGAACAATTGAGAATTCAATTAGGGTTAGATAAAACTTTTTTAGAACAATTTTGGAGTTATATTTCTAATATCATTTTTAAATGGGATTTTGGTCAGTCTTATGCGTATCCTCAAATGTCAGCTTTAAGTTTATTTATGAAATCTTTCAAAATTACTTTTACAATAACTTGTTTAAGTTGTTTAATAGCTTCATTAATAGGAATTTTTTTAGGTTATTTAGCCGCTATAAATTTCAAAAGTAAAATAGATTATATTTTGATTTTTACCTCTATTTTATTTATTTCTATGCCCAGTTTTATTATTGGTTTTTTATTGCAATATTTTTTAGCTTTTTATTTGAATTTATTACCTATTTCAGGATTAGATCAAATTAAATCATGGATTTTGCCTATCACCTCTTTAAGTTTAGTAGCAGTTTTTTCAATTTTCCGTATTGCTCGTGTCACTTTAATATCTGTTTCGGAACAACCTTTTGTTATAGCTGCTAGAGCGAAAGGTTTGTCTAATAAAAGAATTTGGTTTAAACATATATTAAAAAATTCTTTAGTTCCTATTCTTACTCATGTGAGTTTAATTTTTAATTTTATGTTAAGTGGCGCTATCGTTTTAGAAAGTATTTTCAATTTAAATGGTTTAGGTTTATTAATGTTTAATTCTTTTAATCAAAGAGATCTTCCTGTTTTGCAATGTTGTGTAATAATTTTATCTTTAGTTATTAGTTTGATTGGAATTTTAGTTGAATTGTTATGTTATTTTATTGATCCCACCTTTACTAAAAAATAATTTTTTTCGTTCAAAACGAGAAGGAGGTATATTTTATTATTCCGAAAAAAATATTTTATTTTTTAAATTTTTTATATAAGAGAAATAAAATTTTATTAGTGGGTTTAATTTTATTATTTTGTTTATTGGGGATCACTTTTATTCTTCCTATGATTATTCCAAATAAAACTTCTATGTGGAATTCGATGTATGGATCTTTTTTAGAGCCTGGATCTGATCATTGGTTCGGAACAGACTCTTTAGGTCATGATGTTTTTGCTTATTTGCTTAGAGGAACTATAACATCTTTATATATAGCTTTTACCTCTGTTTCTATTAGTTTTGTGATAGGAGGAATTTTAGGAATTTTAGGTGGTTATTTTTCGGGTTTTTGGGATATGATAACGAATTTTATTTGCGATTATTTAATTGTGTTTCCAGATTTTATTTTAGCATTTCTAATTATGTTTTTTTTAAAAACTGGAATTTATCAATTAATTATGGTTTTATCTATTTGTTATTTACCAACATTTATTAAAAATATTAAAAATGCTACGATTAAAATATCTAGTCAAGATTTTGTTAAAAATGCTTTAGCTTTAGGAGCTAGTAATAGTTATATTATCCGAAAACATATTTTTCCTCATTTGTTAACTACTTTATTGATTAGAGTAGTTTTAAGTTTAAGTAGTGTTATTTTAGTAGCTTCTTCTTTTGGTTTTATTGGAATTGGTTTAGATAATTCTATTCCGGAATGGGGGATGTTGTTGAGTCTTAATAAAACTTATATTTATAGCTATCCGAGATTATTCTTTTTTCCGATGATGTTTATTATTTTTACTAATTTAGCTTTTAATTTTATAGCAGAAGGTATTAATAAATTTATTGAATAATTAATTTGGTATGGCGATAAAATTCATCTTTGTTCGAAGAAAGAGGTATAAATAATGGATATAACCAAATCCAAAATTTTATTTAAAGTTGAAAATTTGCATAAATCTTTTAAGGTTAATAAAAAAATTTTCCAAGCCAATTACAATATTAATTTATCTATTTTCAAACAAGAAACTTTAAGTATTATCGGCGAATCAGGTTCAGGAAAATCTACTTTAGGTCAATTAATTATACAATTACAAAAAAATAATCATGGTAATGTTTGGTATTTTCCCGAAGATGATTTAAATATTAATTTAAGTATTTTAAAGCCTAGTCAAATTAAAAGGTGGCGTCCTGATTTACAAATTATTTTTCAAAATTCTTTTTCAGCTTTAAATCCTAAATTTAAAGTGCGTGATATTATTGGCGAAGGTTTGATAATTCATCAAAAAGTTTCGGGTTATAAAGATCCTAGGTATCATCAACAGATTATAGACATTATGCAAAAATGCGGATTATCTTTAGAATTGATGGAACGTTATCCGGCTGAATTAAGCGGAGGCCAAAGACAAAGAGTTAATATAGCTAAAACATTAATTTTAAAACCAAAATTTGTAGTTTGTGATGAAATTGTTTCTGCATTAGATGTAACTGTGCAAAAACAAATTTTAGATCTTTTAAATGATTTTAAAACTAAATATAAAGTGACTTATTTATTTATTTCTCATGATTTAGGAGTGGCCCAATATATTAGCGATAGAATTGGAGTAATGTATCAAGGTCAATTAGTAGAATTAGCTCCTACACAAGAAATTTTTCAAAAACCTATACATTTTTATACTAAATCATTATTAAACGCTATTCCTCGTATTCCTTATTACGAAACGCAATGTTAAAAATATTTAATTTTATTAATTAAATTAAACAAGTTTAAAACATGATTAAAGTTATTTGAGTTATTGATATTGATGATTGTAATTTTTTATTGTTAAAGGATGAGATAATATGAATTTGTTGCAAGTAAAAAATTTACATACTTATTTCCAATCTGAAAATTCTTTGGTGAAAGCGGTTCGAGGAGTTAATTTTGAATTAAAAGAACAAGAAACTCTTGCTATTATAGGCGAATCTGGTTCTGGAAAAAGTCAAATTGCTTTATCAATTTTAAAACTTTTACACAAGAATCAAAAAATCGTTAAAGGACAAATTATTTTTAATCAAGAAGTAATATCTAATTTCAATGAACATCAGATGCGTAAAATTCGTGGTCAAGAAATTAGTATTATTTTTCAAGATCCTGTTTCCAGTTTAAATCCTTTGTTAAAAATAAAAATACAAATGTTTGAAATTTTAAAATTACGCAAGGGATTATATGGTAAACAGGCTTTTCTTCAGTCTATACAATTATTAAAGCAGGTAGAGATTTCTGATCCTTATAAAGTTTTAGAATCTTATCCATATCAATTATCCGGAGGATTATGCCAAAGAATATCTATAGCCATTTCTTTGATTTGTCATCCGAAATTGTTAATTGCAGATGAACCTACTACTGCTATAGATGTTATAGCTCAACAAGAAATTTTGAATTTAATTAAAGATATGCAAAGAAAATATAATATGTCTATGATTTTTATTACACATGATTTAAGTATTGTTGCTTCTTTAGTTGAAAATATTATTGTTTTATATAAGGGTATGATTGTTGAAAAAGCTCCTTGTAAAAAAATTTTTAGTAATCCTATACATCCTTATACTAAAAAATTGTTAAATGATTTTTTATTAACTAGTATTTATCGTTCTCGTATTCAACCTAATAAAAATTTTTATGATGCTGAAAATGAAGTTTTTGATTTTCGTAATTTTAAAAAATATGCAGAACCAGATTTAGATTTATATCAAGTCTCTGATGAACATTTTATTAGTTGTACTTTAAAAAAATAATTTTTTCTATTACAATCGAGCTGTTTATATTAAAAATTTTAATTTATTATTTAGCGAATTAAGAAAGGTAATATTTATAATGTTAATTTGTAAAAAAATTAATAAATTTTTTAAACTGAAAAAAGATCTTATTTTCGCCTTAAAAGACATTAATATATCCTTACCGTTAAAAGGTTTAGTTTTTATTGTAGGAAAATCTGGTAGTGGTAAAACTACTTTGATGAATATATTAGGCGGTTTGGAGAAAATTTCCGATGGAGATATTATTTTTAACCATAAATCTTTTCGGAATTTTAGTGAAAGTGATTTCGATAATTATAGAAATCAATCAGTTGGTTTTATTTTTCAACATTTTAATTTAATTGATGATTTGACAGTATCTCAAAATATATCAATTGCTTTAGAATTGCAAGGTAAAAAAGTTAATGATAAAAATATTAATAATCTTCTAAATGATTTAGATTTGGCTGGTTTTGGTTCGCGTCATGTTAATGAATTATCAGGGGGTCAAAAACAACGAGTAGCTATCGCAAGAGCTATGATTAAGGAACCTGACTTTTTAATAGCTGACGAACCGACAGGTTCTTTAGATAGTGTCACTGGAGAACAAATATTAAAGTTGTTTTCGAGAATTGCTAAACAAAAATTAATCATTTTGGTGTCGCATGATTTAGAAATGGCTCATAAATATGCAGATCGTATTGTTGAATTACAAGATGGTCAGATTATTAAAGATCAAATAAAAAAATCTAATAATTTTGTTACAGATATTTCCTGTTTTGATGCAAATAATAAAGAACTAATAGATAGTAAAACTTATTTGTGTAAAAAAAGTTCTAAGTTTTTTTCAAAATTATCTTTTCGTATGGCTTGGAATAATATAAAAAATAAACCTATTTCATTATTTTTTAGTATTTTATTAACAACTTCTTTTTTTGCTTTATTAGGTTTTTTCTCAATAATGTATTTTTTTAAATCTTCGTATGCTATTAAATCAATATTTCAAAATCATCCTGAAAAAAATTTTGTTTTTTCTAAAAATTCCGATTTTCATCGATATTTAAACCAATTTTCGACCATGTCATCAATGACTTTGGATGAATTTAATTTATTGAAGCAAAAAAATCCGAAAGTTCATTTGCAACCTATGATAAGTTTGAATTTTTTTAATTCTCCAACGGAAAATAAAATGGTTGATGTTATAGAAACATCGGAAAATGAAAAATTTTGGAGCGCAATTGGTTATCGCAAACCATTAAATTTTAGCAAAAATAAAATTTATATGTCTCGCAATGTTTACGAATTTTTACAATCTTATAAGAAGTCACCAGATTTCCAATATATTTCTGATTATTCAGAACAATTATCGCTATTATTAAAAGAAAAATTAGCAAAATTATCAGAATCTATTGAAATAATCGAAATGATAGATGATCAATATATCTCTCGTATCAAAAATTATAATAATTTGAAGCAAGATTTGCAGAAATCACTATTAGAGGGAAAAACTAGTTTTTTTAATACTATAAAACTTGCGTTTTTAGAATTATATTATCCGGTTGAAAAGTGTTTTGGTAATCAAAATATAGTTGTATTACCTACAGAAGTAATAAATAAATTTATAACTTCGGATTTTATGAAAAAAGGTTATAATGAAAATCAAACTTGGAAGTTTTGTAAAATAATAGGTTGTCTTCAAGATTTATCTAAAAAAGAAATAGATGATTTTGTTGATAATTATTACCATTTGTATAGTGATGATTTATCTGAAGTAAAAAATCAAGGTTTAACAATATCTCAAACTCCGTTTATAAGTTTATTTAATGTTTTGGAAAAAGATATAAAAAAATCGATTTTATCATTTATTTTTGTAGTGTCGGTTGTGTTAGCTATTTTTGCTGGGATTATGATAATTATTTTTACTAATAATTCTATTAAGCTAAGATACAAAAGTATAGGCATTTTAAGAGCTATTGGAGCTGGTAAAATGTATATTTTATTTATTTTTTTAATAGAAATGGCGATCTTCTTTTTAATTAATTTGAGTTTAGCCTTAATTTTGATTAAATTCTTTTTATTTAAAACAAATAGTTGGTTTATTTCCTGCTTATCTGTTCCTTTTTTAATGCCAAACATAAAACCCTATATATATGTTTTTGTTTTAGGATTGATGTTTTATATCTTAGTTACTTTTATACAAATTATAAAAATTACTATTAAGAAACCTATTGATATTATTAATTCGAGATAGATAACTTTTTGTATAATTGTTAGAAAACTATTTTATAAAATTCTATAAAATTATTTTTATTTATTGTAAAAAAACAATCAAATTATAAAAATATTAACAAAAAAAGAAAATTTAGGTTGACATTTTGTTAAAGATCATACATTATTATTATTGGTGATTTTTCATTAAATTAACGCACTAAAACTCAATATATTAATTTTAAAAATAATTAAATAATTAAAATCGTTTTTTAATTTTGTCAATAATTAAAATAAATATTTGAATTTTAAATTTATAAATAAATTCCAATATAAACAGGAGCGATTAAGTGATGAATAATCAAGATTTAGCGTTAAAATTGCACGCACAAAAAAAGGGTAAGTTAGCTACAGTATCTAAAGTAGAAGTTAATAATTTAAAAGAATTGTCTCTTGTTTATACTCCAGGAGTAGCAGAGCCATGTTTAAAAATTAAAGAAAATCCTGAAGACGTTTATAAATATACTTCTAAAGGTAATAATGTTGCAGTTATTAGTAATGGAACAGCAGTATTAGGATTAGGAAATATTGGCGCTTTGGCCTCTATTCCGGTAATGGAAGGTAAAGCTGTTTTATTGAAGAAATTTGCTAATATTGATTCGTATCCTATTTGTGTAGATTCTGAAGATCCTGAAGAAATGATTAATATTATTAGTAAAATTTCTTCTGTATTTGGTGCTATTAATTTGGAAGATATTAAAGCTCCTGAGTGTTTCGAGATTGAAGAAAAGTTGAAACAAAAATTATCGATTCCTGTTTTTCATGATGATCAACATGGTACGGCTATCGCTGTTACTGCTGGATTAATTAATGCTTTAAAAGTTGTGCATAAAAAGATGTCTGAAATCGAAATAGTTATTTTAGGAGCAGGAGCAGCAGGTACAGCTATCGCGAAATTGTTATTATTGTTAAAACCTAAAAATATTGTTTTAGTAGATAAACATGGAGCGATTAATTCTCAAGATTTAGAATTATTAAATGTAAGTCAACAAAAATTAGCTAAAATAACTAATTTTTATAATGAGACTGGTACTTTAAATGAAATTATTAAAAACAAAGATGTTTTTATTGGAGTTTCTAAATCTAATTTATTAACTTCTGATATGGTTGCTAGTATGAATAAAGATGCTATTGTTTTTGCTTTGGCTAATCCAGTACCAGAAATTATGCCATCAGAAGCTAAGAAAGGTAATGCTCGCATTGTAGCGACAGGTCGTTCAGATTTTCCTAATCAAATTAATAATTTATTAGTTTTTCCAGGGATTTTTCGTGGAGCTTTAGATAGTAAAGTGACTCAAATTACAGAAGAAATGAAATTAGCTGCAGTTTATGCTTTAGCAGCTGTTATTCCGGAATCCCAATTAAATGAAGAAAATATTTTACCTTCTATTTTTAATCCTGAATGTACACAATCTATTGTTAAAGCTATAGCGAAAGTTAATAATATTTCTTAAAATGATAAATTTTATAAAATTAAATTTTACATTATTTTATATCTGGTAGAAAGGAAATTGTTTTTATGCAAGGATTATTAATTTTACAAAATGGTTTCGAAGATTGCGAAGCTTTGGCAACGAGAGCTTTATTAAAAAACAATGGTTTTGACGTGGGCGCCAAAGAGGCCTAAATTTCGCGCTATCTAACCAATAGCCAGGGTCGATAAACCCTGAAAGGAGATGGTCGGTCCGATAAATGAAAAGATGTTGGATTATAGCAGACCATAAAAGCGGATTGCGATGAAAGCAAATTAGTCAAGAAGATGCCGCCACCAAATAATTCGATGGAGAAGCCTGAGATGGCCTAAGAAGGAAAATTGATGTAATAACCAAACCTGTTCGGAAGTTGCTTAGACGGACAGTCCAGACCCTACTAATACATAACGTCAGTATTGAGTAGTTTATCAAAAAGAAAAACCTGGAATCAGCCTCCCAAAAGAGGGTACTTCACCTAAGGAATTAAGGTCGAAATTTAGGGTAACTTGGAGAATCCTAAAACTAAGTAATTAAGTTTACTAATCTGGAAATAAAAGCCCGGATGGTCAAGGATAAAGAATCTTTTTAGTAGTCGTAAGGGTAAACCTAAATTTGGAATAATTTAGTTAATCGGCTTACCAAGAGGAGAGTTAATAACTCTTATAGGGCGAAAGAAGAAAGTAATTTACTATTTATTCAATGGTATCAAGGAAGGAGTTGATATACTATGTCAACAACGGTTTCACTAGAAACTAAACTTTCGCGAACATTGGATAAAATTCAATATCGTTCATCAAATGGTTACTCTCTAAAAAGAGAGCTGCAACAAGGAATGAATAATTTCTATAACACGTTAACAGCATTCAACAGAATCGCCACTAATAAAGGGGCGGGCACGCCAGGCGTTGACAATGAAACCATTGATGGGATTAATCTAGGAAAACTAGAAAGATACCATCAAGAATACGTCAATAATGGTTATAATCCCAAACCAGTTAAAAGAATTCTCATTCCTAGTGATAATAAAGGAACTAGACCTCTGGGGCTACCTACTATCAAAGACCGGCTAATACAAAAATGCCTTAGCTCCCTATTTTGAAAATATTTTTTCAGCATGGAGCTTGGGATTTAGAACCAAAAAATCTTGTCATGACGCCATTAAACGCGTCAAACAAAGATTTAAAGGAATTGACTACATCGTCAAAATCGACTTAAAAGGCTACTTTGATACCATCAATCATGAGATTCTCATGAGAACCTTAAATTGGTTCATCAGAAAGAATAAAGTCCTCTCAACCATTAACAAATGGTTGAAAGCTGGCTTTATGAAGGATAGAATCAAATACGAATCTTTATCGGGTTCTCCTCAAGGAGGAATAATCTCTCCTCTGTTGGCGAATGTATATTTACATTACATCGACCTAAAAATGGAGGAACTGATTAAAGAAGGGAAGCCGATTAGGAAGAACCAGAATACAGAAAAGCATATATTAAAAACCAGCACCACGAACTGGGGGGTTGATAGGTATATCAATTTAAACCCAAAGACAAGAGTTGAGTACATCCGTTACGCTGATGATTTTATCATTGGCGTTAAAGGTGAATATGACAAAGCCGAAGGAATAAAGAATCAAGTAACGCAATGGCTAGAACAAGATTTGAAACTTACGATCAGTAAGAACAAATCAAAAATTGTGAAAGCCAACAAAGGAACTAGATTTCTATCCTACATGGTAAAGGTAAACCCCACCAATAAAACTCGTACAAGGAAATCCACAAAGAATTCCTTAAACGGTCAAGTTCAAATCCGGATTCCCCAAGCGAAAGCCAAAGAATACGGACATGAATA
>NZ_JAOSIT010000060.1:0-2056 GCF_030586975.1 Candidatus Phytoplasma gossypii
ATCTTATTTTAAAATTTATTTAATGAAAAGAGTTAATGAAAAATGAGATTCCGTACTCTTACTACTCTTGGTTCTTGGGCTTTGGCTTTTATTTTTGTTATTCTTATTTTAAGTTATTTTCATGGCGTCGAAGAATAACAAAATATTTCAGATAAAATAACAAAAAACCTGAGACATCACAAGTTGTAGATAAGAAAAAACTTAATAATTCGGATCATGTAATACCTGCTAGAAAAAATCAACCAGACAAAGGTAAACCAGAAAATACAGTAGAAGATTGAACTGTTCCATTTTTTAGACAATTTTTGATTTAAAAATTATGCTTGAAGACTAAAATTAAGTTGCTAATTTCCTATCTTTTCAAACCAAAGAAATATTTTATGAAATTAAAAAAAGTGTCTAAACTTTTTTTGATAATTCTTTTGTTTTAAAAGATATTTTTTTATATTTTATCTCTTCACTATATATTTGAACAAAAAAAGAGAAAAACCTGATAACAAAATGAAAAGAAAATGATATTTGCTATTAGTTTAACTTTTTTCTTTAAAAAAAGCGCACTCAAGTAACCTTTTTCAGGTCAGCTTAATGCCGTTCAAAAAATTAGCCGCGATTTTGAATATATTGAATTGGTGTGGCATAGTTTAATTTCCTTAAAATCCACTGCGTATTCCAAAATTGGGGGAAATGATTAATTATTTTTTTCATGCTATTAGGGGATTTTTCTAATATTATCGCGAGGATTAGCTTTTCTGGACATACTGATTAAAAACCCCTTTTTTAATTAAAGTTTGTTGGACTTTTTGTTCGTGATGGCTATTAATGTATTGTTTTTCTAAATCATGGCTCAAACGGCGGATTAATTGGACTTTGTTTAACATAATTTATTGCTCTTTCGATATATTTTTTTTAATTTTTGGATTGCTTTTTCTTTTATATTTGCTACTTGTCTTAAAGATAAATTGAGTTGTTCAGTGATTTCCTTGTTGGTATAACAGCTTTGATAATTTTTATGGATATTGCCTAAAGGAACCCCGAAACTTAAATGAATAATTTGAAATTCCTTTGCACTTAATTTCGTTTTCATTTTTTTTTAAAAAAGTTCATGATGAATTTGTTTTAACTAACGTTGATGAGATTTTAGGGGGGGGATTGAAGGTGAAGTACTTTTTTGATTAATTCACTGATTTCAAATTTGATAATAGGAGTAGCATAGGTAATAAATTTACAACCTAAATCTATGTAATTATCGAGGGCTTTCATTAAGCCTAAAATTCCTTTTTGTTCTAAATTGGCTCGGGTTAAACAACGCGGATAATATTTAAATTGATAAACTAGTTTTTTAACTAAAGGTAGATGAAGTTCAATTAATTGATCTCGTATTGCTAAATTCTTTTTATTTTTTAAAAATTCTTTAAATAATTCTTGTCTTAACATGCAATTCCTTTCTAAAAACATTTTTCGAAAAGACAGGAAATTATTTTTTTAGTCTTTTAAAACAAAAAAAAGATTAACTTAACAGTTAGTCTTCGAAAATTTTTAAAAAGTAAAAAGTGTCTAAAGTTTAGGAACGCCTCAGACCCCAACCAACAAATGAGGGATATTAGAATATTTGAAAAGAATAAAAGGTCAAGAATAAACAGTTAACTAGTGGTGACACGAAGTTAAACCCAGACAAAGGGATAAATTAGAGAAAGCGGTGTGCTGAGACACTTGCTAGTACCGGTTTGGACGGGGGCTATTTGTAATATTTGTTAACCATCAAAGAAACGCAAATAATCTATCCGGTATCTTTAGATATTAACCTATAAAAAAAATATAATTTTTAACAATAAACAATTATAATCAAAATAACAAAAGTAAATTAATGATGAATTAGGTAAAAAAATAAAAAAGATTTTTTTAATAAATAGGATTTTTATTTCTTTCCGAGTTTGTGAGTTTGTTTTAAATAAAAAAAGACCCTAGAAATGGTCTTTGGTTAGTTATAAAATAAGATTTTGACGAAGAAATTTATGAATCGATTAATAATATTGTTTATTATTGATAACGAATAGTT
>NZ_JAOSIT010000061.1:0-1978 GCF_030586975.1 Candidatus Phytoplasma gossypii
TTTTCCCCAATTTCGGAATACGTAGTGGATTTTAAGGAAATTAAACTATGCCACGCCAATCCAATATATTCAAAATCGAAGTTAATTTTTGAACGGTATTAAGCTGACCTGAAAAAGGTTACTTGAGTGCGCCTTTTTTTAAAGAAAAAAGTTAAATTTGATATATAAATATCATTTTCTTTTCATTTTGTTCGCGATTTTTTCTCTTTTTTTGCTTAAATATATAGTGAAGAGATAAAATATAAAAAAATATCTCTGGAAACAAAAAAATTATCAAAAAAGTTTAGACACTTTTTTTTAATTTCATAAAATATTTCTTTGGTTTGAAAAGATAGGAAATTAGCAACTTAATTTTAGTTTTCAAGCATAATTTTAAATCAAAAATTGTCTAAAAAAACGGAACAGTTCAGTATGACCAAGTTGATAGGATTAAGAATCAAGTAACGCAATGGTTAGAACAAGATTTGAAACTTACCATTAGCAAGAATAAGTCAAAGATTGTTAAAGCCAGCAAAGGAACTAGGTTTCTATCCTACATGATTAAGGTAAACCCCACCAATAAAACCCGCAAAGGGAAGACCACACGGAATTCCCTAAACGGCAAAGTTCAAATCCAAATTCCCCAAGCGAAAGCCGAAGAATATGGAGACGAATATAATTGGTTAAAAAAGGGAAAGGTGAAACACGATGAAACATTAGCGAAGAGAGAAGAATTAGAAATAATCTGGACCTATAAAACAAATTGTTAGAGGAGTTAATCCAATACTTTTGTTTAGCCAACAATCTAGGTGTTTTAATCTATTTAAATTCTCTAGCTGAAGATAGCTGTTTGAAGACACTGGCAAGAAAACGGGAAACGTCGATTGCCAGAATTCGAAAGAAACTCAATACAGGCTCAACTTGGAGTATTCCTTATCTTAATAAAGGAAGACTCCAATACGAACCTTGGGTCGTCTACTCTTGGGATAAAATTAAAAAAATGCTTAACTATAAGGGAAATCCTAATATTACCATCAATAGATTTATATTCCAGAATCGTACGTATCTAATTGACCGTCTAAAAGCGGAACGTTGTGAGAACTGCGACAAAACAACTCAACTACAAATTCACCACATTGGGACAGTTCGCAACGCGAATCGCCAAAGGATCATAAATAAAAGAAAAAAGTATTATGTAAAGATTGTCATCGAAAGGTAACAAATCAATAAATACAAGATATTAGGAAAATAATAAAAATAAGAATAAATGGCTAATCAACCGCGAGGGGAAATTAGTCCTCGAAAGAGAGTGAATTAGGGAAAACCAGATGCTGGGAAACTCGCTTGTCCGGTTTTTTGGGCGGGGGCCAACAGCAAATACAAATCGCTGAATAAAACGCAATTAATCTATCCGTATTATTCAAATATTAAATTCTAACGGTGATGTTCGTTTTAAAGCTATTTTATAACTTATACATTTAAATAGACAAGTCAACTATTTAAATATAAGAGAACGAAGATTAAATAATTTTTTAATAATTTATCAAGAAGATAACGCAAATAATGCATCTGCCAATTATTAATAATTAATAAAATTATTTAAAAATAATTTAATACAAAAAGTAAATTTTACTATTTTATAAAAGGAGATTTCATTAATGATCAAATTACAAAATCAATTTAAAATAATAAGTATTTTTTTATTTATGTTGTTGGGATTATTTTTCATAAACAATAGTAATCAAGTTATGGCAATGGAAAAATCAAATAATATTCACATCAATAAAGAAATTATTATTAATAAAAAAAAAGAAATACAAGAATATATAAATCAAAAAAATCAAATAGCTTATATTATTGCTTTTACAAATATTCCAAATAACGGAACTTTAAATAAATTGTTAGAAATGCACACTAATTTATCTAATTTAATTAATTATTTAAGAGAACAAATTGAATCACTAGAAGAAATTTCTAATATATTTCAATAATTTAATTT
>NZ_JAOSIT010000062.1:0-1973 GCF_030586975.1 Candidatus Phytoplasma gossypii
GGTCAAAGTTAATTGGGGATTTTTAGCTTTAATGATTTCGCGTTGTTCCAACTGGATTTGAATATCTGTTTTACCAATCCCCTCGTTATTGAAAATCATCAATGGTCGTTTGGTATCATCATAGTTTTTTCCATTATTTTTAATCGCTAAATTGAAATAGGTTTCGGGGTGTGAGAAAGTATTTTCGGTGTCATATTGGGTAGTCATTTTCAGATATAAAGGAACATTGATGTCCATTCCTTTTTTATTTAAAATAGCTTGATGATTGATAGTAATTAAATGGTGGTATTTATCAGAATTTAAATTCGGGATTGTTAAAGGCAGGAGGATTTTATCTTCGTTATTACCGTCTATTCTGTTTACTTCAAAACAAGGCGAATCACTTTCCCTCAGTAACTTAATTTTTTCTTTTCTGGATCGGAAAAAATAATTAGTGAAAGCGGAAAGGGCACTAATGGTTAAAAAAGTGCATAGGAAAATAACTAAAATAGTTAAAATTTTATTTTTATTTTGGGTTTTCATCATTATTTTCCCCCTGGGATAATTAATTTTATTAAAATAATTAAATTATTAATTCCTGTGGTAAACCAAGGAATTTTATTTTCATAATAAAGTGCGAAGCAAGATAAAAACGAATTTAAAATAATCATTAAATAAGTAATTTTTTGGAATAAAGGTAATTTTTCGATGGGTGAAATTTTGAACTCAGGGTTTATTTTTAAATGATGATTATTTTTTTCTGGGTTTTTTGTTTTTTTGATAATTATTTTGGACATATTTTTTTTCTTTCAATTTATTTTAAAATTAACTCTTTTACTTGGTCTTTAATAGTTTTAGATAATTTAAAAGTGACTACCGTTTTAGCAGGAATTTTAATTTTTTCCCCTGTTTGCGGATGTCTGCCATGATAGGCTTTTTTCGCTTTTAAAACAAATTTCCCAATTTGGGGTGATAAAATGACTTCGGCATGAGATGTAATGGCTTCGCTTAAAGTCTTTTCAAAAGTGTGGTAAAACTCTGTCGTTTTGGTAATAGAAGCATGGTTCGCTTCGGCAATTTTTTTAATTAATTCTTTTTTAGTCATTATTAGTTCTCCTTGGTTATTTTTCTTGTTGGGAACGGTCTTGTTTGGTGAAAAATAAGTCCCGCGATAAATGTGCGTTAACGCATCACTCATTTTGAAAATCTCCTTTGATTTATTTATTTTTTTTATCTTATATATAATTTTTAATAATGATTTCTTGATGGATGTTTTTCTGGGCGAGACAATGGCTGGTTGTGGTTTTGATTTTAATGAGGTTCGCGTTGGGGAATAAATTAAGAATTGCTGGTGTAGCATAATTGGTATATAACCATTTGACCCCTTTTTGGTTGCTTGATGCAATTCTAAGGCTAATTGTTGCTGATCAGTAAAAGAAAATGGTTTTTGGTAAAAAACTTTTTCTTTCATCCCTTCATAGTAATAAGGTGGATCACAAAAAAGAAAATCGCCTTGGTGACTAGAGGCGATGATTTTTCGAAAATCCCTACAATATAAACCATGTTTGTTCTTTTGGAAGTGATGTTGGTAGGCGATTAATTGGTTTAAATTAATGATGGGCGTTTTTTTGTTTCGGTTTATAACCAAAAGTTGCTTTTAAATTATTGTGGCGATCATAACGTGTAATCCCCCGAAAAGCGTATTTATTTAAAACATAAAAGATGGCTGTCCTAGTTAATTTTTTGCTTTTTCGGGAATTTTGATTATATTGATTTAATAAATGCTTAAAGGCTTGTTTTTGATTTTGTTGATTGTGATATTGATAAAGATAATTTTCTATTTTTTGGACCTTATGGACAAAATGATCAGGATTTTGGAAACTTTGACGCCACATCGTAATTAAGTCGGGATCGTAATCGTTTAAAATTGCTTTGGCGGGTTTTAAATAAAAATAAAGAACCCCACTCCCTAAAAAAGGTTCATAATAAGTTTT
>NZ_JAOSIT010000063.1:0-1763 GCF_030586975.1 Candidatus Phytoplasma gossypii
GGGAATCGTTCTTAATTTTTTAGTATTTATCGATGGCTGGTGATGGGTTAGTTCGCTTAAAATTTGGAAAATAATTTATTTTATATTATATGCGAACACATATAAAATATAAAATTTTATAATTTTTTATTTTTAAAAAATATGTTTGGATAGATAAAACAATTCTTCTTGAAATGGGAGGAATTTTTTATGGGTTTTAATTTTAATTATTTTGTTTCTATAATTCTTATAAATGGTTTTAAATTGAAAGTTACTTTTTTTGTTTTTTGTGAAATATTTTTGTAAATTTCAGATTTTTTTTCTTTTAATTGAAGGTTTTTTTCTTCTAATTTTAAAATTTCTTTTGTATCCGCCAAATTTAAATTAGGATTTTTATTATTTCTAAAATAATATATTTCTTCTTCTAATTGTTTTTGTTGTATTGATAATTCTAATAATTTTATATTCATATTTTTGTTATCAGAGATTAATTCTTGTTTTTTTATCGCCATAACTTGATTATTATTCATCATCAATAATAAACTTAAAATAATAACTAAAAATAATTTTAAGAAATGTAATTTATTTTTTACTAAAATCATTGTCTATTTCTCCTTTTATTGTTGGTATATTTCTCGATCGAGAAGAAAATGTATAAAGTATATTTAAAATTAGCTATTTTATATATTAATTTGTGTTATTGTGTTTATTTTTTAAAAAATTAAATTTGGTTTTTAAGAATTCTATTTTAGTTTGGAAAAAATAATTTTTTTTAATTGTATCGGAAATACATTATATTGATTTATCAATTTTAAAATTTTTTTGATCAAATATTAACTAATTGTTATCAAATAATATATTCATTATTTAATATAATTTAACTAAATCAAAATTAAAACAAACAAAATATTTATTAATTAAATTATATTTCTTATATTAATGAGATAAATTATTATTCATAAAAATAAGTTTTTATTTTAATTTTTTATATAAAATTTTTAATAAATCTAACTTAAATTATAATCATTTTATTTTTTATGTTAAAATTTTTAATAGAAATCAATTTTAATTAGAAATTAAATAATCTAAAAATGAATAAAATAATAAACAAAAAATTATTAATAATATTTTTATCATTTCTTTTTATTTCAATATTTTATTATCTTTTAATTGTTAAAAAAAATAAATTTTTCATGTTTAATCATATTCAAAATCATAATTCCACTCATATCCCCAAAATACTTCAAGGACAACCAAAATCTGAATCTAAAAAAGAAGAAAACTTGAAAATTTTAAATAAATATTCTCATTTATTACGTTTTATAGAAAAAATTTATATAAAATATCAAAATAAAATTAAAAAAATCGATAAAAAGTTAAATTTATATCAAAAAGATTTTTTGATTTTAAATAAAGAATTATGTCATTATAAAAATTTAGAAAAAATTTTTAATAACAAAAAAGTCAAAATCGCAGAAGAATTAGTTCGGAAAAAACAAATATTAATAGAAAATAAAATTTATTCTTTTAAAAAATCTTCTTTGATGATAGAAGAACAACAGCTTCAAGAATTGAAACAAAAAAATGATGATATGAAAAAAATAATACAAGCAAAAAAAGATCAAATTCAACAGGCAAAAATAAAAATAATTGAATTGGCCAAAGCTAAAAATATTTATCATGAAACACTATACGATTTAAGCGGTTACTCAAAATCCCAAATTTTAAGCAAACTAACCCATCACCAGCCATCGATAAATACTAAAAAATTAAGAACGATTCCT
>NZ_JAOSIT010000064.1:0-1582 GCF_030586975.1 Candidatus Phytoplasma gossypii
CAAATACTCAAGATTACAATATCGTAATGAAAACAATCATCTAAACTAAATTGGAAATAATAATAGATTGTAAAACAAAAATATAATAACAAATACCAAATCAAACTGATTTTCAATCACACTAAATCTAGAAATTTAAAAAATGATTTATCATAACAACAACAAATAAATATACTAATTCAAGAAATTAGTTATTTTAAATTAGAATTTAGCAAATTAAAATAAAAGTTTAATACAACAACAATTCAATTAAACTTTCCAAAAAATTTGAGAAAGAATTTATAAAAATATTGGAATAAAATATAAAAAAATACTTTTTTATATAATTTTTTCGAATAACTACTTCGTCGTAACCTTCTTTTAAAAAATGCTGTAATTCCATTTAATTAATATTTTATAAATCTTATTTATTCTCAATGGGTGCCAAAAGATGCCTAAAATATCGTGTTATCTAACCAATAACTCATACTGATAAACATTGAAAGGAGATAGTTGGTCTGTTAAACGAAAGAATAACAGATGAAAGCAGACCATAAAAGCGGGTTGCGACGAAGTAGTTAATCAAGAAGATTCTGCGACCAAATTTTCCCACGGATAAGTCTGAAATGACCGAAGAAGGAAAATAGATGTAATGTAAAACTTACCACGCAAACTAATGAAACCGTGTAGTTCAGTAGCTATCAATTTAGGATTGAGAAATTGAATAGTTTATCATTGCAGAAAAGCTGAAATCTCGCCGACAGTCAGGAAAGATTTTAGTAGTCGTAAGAAATTCAAAGCTAAATTTGGAACAATTTAGTGCGCTGACTTACCAGAGGAGAGAGAGAATAACTCTCACAATGGGAAAGTAGCTAGTAATGTATTATTTATTGAATGGAATAAAGAAGGAGAGTTGATAAATGATGTCAACAACTGTTTCCCGAGAAACTAAGTTTTCGTTAACATTGAATAAGATTCGATATTGTTCCACAAAAAAAGCAAAGAAACAATAAGAAGAATAAATAGCTAATCAACCTTAAGGCGCAATTAGTTCTCGAAAGAGAATAAATTAGGGAAAATCAGATGCTGGGAAACTTGCTTGTCCAGTTTGGAAAGGGGCTAACAGCAAATACAAAACGCTGTATAAAACAACGCAATTAATCTATCCGTATCTCTTTACTAATTTGTTTCATGATCGAATATGAATTATTAATTTTTTTATGATTATTAGACATTGAAACAAAATTAATAATTTCAAAAATAAAAAGAACTATAAAAAATATTAAAAAACAAATATGCGCCATATTATTAATTGAATTTGCCATTTGAAGTGATTGGAACATATGAGGTGTTCCTAAACTTTAGACACTTTTTATTTTTTAAAAATTTTTTAAGACTAACTGTTAAGTTAGTCTTTTTTATTTTAAAAGACTAAAAAAATAATTTCCTGTCTTTTCTAAAAATGTTTTTAGAAATGAATTGCATGTTAAGACAAGAATTATTTAAAGAATTTTTAAAAAATAAAAAGAATTTAGCAATACGAGATCAATTAATTGAACTTCATCTACCTTTAGTTAAAAAACTAGTTTATCAATTTAAATAT
>NZ_JAOSIT010000065.1:0-1568 GCF_030586975.1 Candidatus Phytoplasma gossypii
ATATGCGCAAAATCGCAGCTAATTTTTGAACGGTCTTAAGCTGACCTGAAAAAGGTTACTTGAGTGCGCCTTTTTTTAAAGAAAAAAGTTAAACTAATAGCAAATATCATTTTCTTTTCATTTTGTTATCAGGTTTTTCTCTTTTTTTACCTAACTATATAGTGAGGATGATAAAATATAAAAAAAATATCTTTTGAAACAAAAGAATTATCAAAAAAAGTTTAGACACTTTTTTTAATTTCATAAAATATTTCTTTGGTTTGAAAAGATAGGAAATTAGCAACTTAATTTTTAGTCTTCAAGCATAATTTTTAAATCAAAAGTTGTCTAAAAAAACGGAACAGTTTATCTACTCTTGTGATAAAATTAAAAAAATGCGTAACTACAAAAGAAATTCTAATATTACCATCAACAGATTTATATTCCAAGGTCGTACGAATCTAACTGACCGTTTGAAAACGGAATGTTGTGAGAACTGCGACGAAACAACCCCAATTTCAAATTCATCACATGGGGACAATTCACAAGGCGAATCACCAAAGGATCATGAATAAAATTACAAAGGTATTATGTAAAGATTGTCATCTTAAGATAACCAATCAATAAATACATAATATCAGAAAGAATAAGAACGATAAGAATAAATAGCTAATCAATCGCGAGGGGAAATTAGTTCTCGAAAGAGAGTAAATGATGGAAAGCCGGATGCTGGGACACTTGCTTGTCCGGTTTGGACGAGGGCTAATTGTAAATAAAACAGCAAATACAAATCGCTGCGTAAAACGCAATTAATCTATCCGTATTTTAAATTTTAATCTAAAATTATTTGAATTAATTTGTTTATAAATCTTTTTGTGATTATTAAATTACAATATGCTGATAATTCAAGAGTCAATATTGTAATACTCGAATTTAGAGCTATCTGAGTTCAAATTCCGATTTCAGAATAGAGTATAATTTGTCATGTTGATAATTTTCTTGTTAACATCAAAGAAACCTTTAATGAAACCCAGAAGATTAAAAGATCAAGTACCAAATTAATAAAAAAACTTTAAATTTTTTAGGTTCAAAATGATTTAAGAAACAAGGAACGATCGGAATAACAAATAGATTTTAACGAATATAAGTTAATATTTATTTAAACAGAATAAATAAATTCATAAGATGATATTGTTTTTTTAAAAGATCTAAAACATATTAGTGATGGAATTTGAATATATATGTTTTTAAACTTAACTAAAAATTTTTTAGATCCACGTAATACGAAATACGTATAACTTATAATTTGTTCCTGGATTAGAATTGAAATCGAAATAAAAAAACAAATATAAAAAATAAATAATTTAAATTTTGTAATACAATTCTTATTCATCGCCAACATAATTTGTTGAATTTGTTTTTCACTAGGACTTCTTCCCATTTGTTTGAACATTTCTTTAATTTGTTTTTTATTTATAGGAGGATTTTTTTCTAAATATATTTTAATACCGAAAAACATTACTAATGCTCCTACTAAAATTCCTATAAATAAACCTGATAAAAATAAAATTGTTTCAAACCAAGTCATA
>NZ_JAOSIT010000066.1:0-1545 GCF_030586975.1 Candidatus Phytoplasma gossypii
AATTTATATTTTATTTTAATTTATTAATATGTTTTCCTTATATTATTTTTGTCCAAATAATTAGAAGAATGATTTTTTATCAAAAAATAATTTTATTATTAAAATAAATAGAATTATTTTTATTATTTTTGATATCATCATCAAATCTAACTGGAAATTAATGCTATTTATGTATTCATTAAAAAAAGTATAAAAAATTATTTATAATTACGGAGAGTTTTAATTATAATTAAAGTTCATAAATTAATATCAAAAATTTTTTGCGTAAAATGATTAAATTAATTTTAAAAAAGCGCTACATTATTTTTTCTTTAAAAAATCTAATTTTTTTCTTAATTTAAGTTCCAATTCTATTTGTTCTAAATGTAATTCATATAAATTTATTTTAAGATTATTTTTTTTTGTTTTTAAACAAGAAATTTGATATTTTAAAAAACTTTTAGAAATATTAAAATTGGAGTTATTTTTAATTCTTAAATTTAATAATAACAATTCTTTGTTTACTGTATCAATTTCTTTTAATAATTCATTTTTTTTCCTTGAAAATTGATCTATTTTTTCTCTTAAAATTTCTATTTTGGTTTCCGAACAATCAAATAATATTTCAGAAGATTCTGTTCTTTTAACTGCTGAATAATTCGAACCAGCGTAAACTATACAAGATTTTCGATTATTTACAAATATTAAAGCTAAGCAAATTATAAATAAACAAATCATATTGATTTTTTTTATTTGTATTTTTGTGAACTTGAAATTCATATGATAAAAAACTTTCTAATGAAATTAACAAATACAATTTATAAATTTTTTTATAAATTAATGAATATTTTTAAAAATTTACTAATAATCCGTTTATAAGAAATAATAATTTTATTAAATTTGCAATTTTTTTTATTAAATATATATATCAAAAAAAGTTCATAATTATTTTATTTAAGTTAAATATTCAATACATTAAGATAAAATTAATAATTATATAAATTTTATTAGATAATTAAATATCTAATACATTTTTATTATATAATTTTTTGAAATTTTATTTTCATAATAATGGAAATTTAATTTTTAAATTATATAATTATGATAATTTTTTATTATTTTAACAATATTAAAAAATAATTTATTTTCAATATTTAATATTAAACACATGTAATAATATAAGTTAATTGTTTATAAAAAATTAATATTAATTAGATTATTAATGATAATAATAAATTCAAAAGTTGATTTTTTAAAAAAATATCTTATTTTATAGATGATTTAAATAATTCTTTTCTTGACTGTTTAATCAATAATTAATAACAAACTTAGGTTTATTAATGATTATTTTATTATTTATAACTTATTTATTATTATTTGTTAGATTTAATTGATTTTATTATGAAATTTGTATTTATTACATTTTTTTCTTTATTTTTGTGACATCAGCCAAGCCAATACAACAGAAATTATTAAAGCTAAAGAATGGTTACTAACTTTAAAACAAAAAAATAAAAATTTATTTTTTGTTACAGATCAAATTTTAGATAATATGCGTATAACTAA
>NZ_JAOSIT010000067.1:0-1478 GCF_030586975.1 Candidatus Phytoplasma gossypii
TTTGAAGATGCGGAAGCGGTTTATTTTCTTGTAAATGATTTAATTGCGTTTGTAAGTTTTGCTTTTGTTTTTCAAAAGCGATTTTTTGATCCGTTAAGAACAGTTGAAAATCCTGGAAATTTTTTAATTCCGTTTGATTTTTTTGATATTCTGGTTGCGTTTTTAACTCTTCAATTCTTTTTTGATTCGCTTCCACATAATTAAGGGCTTGGTTTAAGCGGAAAATTTGTTGTTGGAGATTTTCTTGGGTTTGGAGTTGAGCTTTGGCTTGGGCTAATTTTTCTAATTCTTCTTGTTGGGCTTTTTGATTTTGGTTTAATGCTTTTCTTTGGGCGATTAAATTATCAATTAAGGTTTGTTGGGTTTGTTGTTGGGTTTTGAGTTCAGTTAATTGTTGGTGTTTTTGGGTTTTCATGTTTGGGGGTAATTGTGGGTTATTAGTTAATTCAGTTTGGAGAGTTTTTATTTTAGTAATAATATCGGTTAAAGTTTTCACATTTTCATCAATTTGGGTTTTCAAGGTTTGATCTTGTTGGTGAAGTTCTTGGATTTTGGCTTGTTCTAATTTGATTTGATGATCGATCTCTTGTTGGCGTGGGGGCGATGGTTGGTTAGTTAAGGTTGGGGGTTTAGTTGGTTGATGAGAATGAGTGATGCCTAAAATGAATAAAATCAACAAACCTGAACTTAATAAACCCAGCAAACTCAAATAGATTTTTTTGTTTAAGGACATAGATTACCACCTTTCTTAGGTTGTTGCAAGAAAATAAGGGGGTTATTTTAAAATTAACGCTTTCACTTGGTCTTTAATAGTTTTAGATAATTTAAAAGTGACTACCGTTTTAGCAGGAATTTTGAGTTTTTGGCCTGTTTGGGGATTTCTACCGAAATAGGCTTTTTTCGCTTTTAAAACAAATTTCCCAATTTGGGGTGATAAAATGACTTCGGCATGAGATGTAATGGCTTCGCTTAAAGTCTTTTCAAAAGTGTGGTAAAATTCTGTCGTTTTGGTAATGGAAGCATGGTTCGCTTCGGCAATTTTTTTAATTAATTCTTTTTTAGTCATAAGGTTATTATTTCTCCTTTTAATTATGGTTTTGTTACTACAGTCTTCTTCAAAAAAATAAGTACCGCGATAAATGTGTGTTAACGCATCACTCATTTTTAAAATCTCCTTTGATTTGTTTATTTTTTTCATCTTATATATAATTTTTAATAATGATTTCTTGATGGATGTTTTTTTGGTTAATTATTAATTAGTTATGGTTAAAAAGGTAAATTATCTTGTGGTTTATTGTCTAAAGGTTTATGATCTAAAAAGATGACACTTTGGAGAATCACTTTGGTTGTTGTTCTTGTTTGGCCTTGGTGATTTTGATATTTTTGGATCGATAAACTCCCTTCGATATATACTTTGGAACCTTTATGTAAATATTGACTCATGTTTTCCGCTAGTTTCCGAAAAGCGACACAAGGGA
>NZ_JAOSIT010000068.1:0-1387 GCF_030586975.1 Candidatus Phytoplasma gossypii
TTAAATATAAATATAAATTTTAATATAAAAAATAAATATTTAATTCTTAATCATTCATAAAAATAAATATTAATTTTGTGTTTATATCTTTAATGAATATACAATTTTAAATTATAAATTATTAAAAAATCAATTATTTAATTCAGAAATTAAATATCTAATGATTTTATTTGTATAATTAATTTTTATAAAATTATTAATTTCTTAAATAAAGATTAGATTTAATCAAAAAGGCAAATTAGCATTAAAATTAACCTTTTGAAGTTAGTTAACTTTATTAATCGGTTTAACATCTTATAGATTAATTTTAAAATAAATAATTGATATAAATAATGATTACAATTGTTGGATGTAAAAATGATTTTTAATATATTGAATATTATATTGAATTTCTTTGTAATGATTTTCTTCTATTTCATCAATTATTTTAGAAAATCTTTTTTGATTTTCTTTTTCTTTTTCGATTTCTTTATAAATATTTTCTTTTTGTTCTGTTCTTTGTATTATTTTTAATTGTATTTTTTCATGTTCTGTATCGAAATCATATTTTTTTATTTGTGGATTTATATTCGGTTTATTATTATTTGGATATAATCCCTGATTTTCTAATTTAATTAATTTTTGTAATTCATCTTCGAGTATTTTTAAATCAGGAAGAGAATTTATTTTTTTTTGTAAATAATTTATTTTTCTTTGGCTTTCATTAAACCATTTTTGCCATTTTTTTAATGATTCTTGTTTTTGTTTTATTTTTTCTTCAATATTAAATTTTGTTTTTTCCTTTTGTATAAAAATTTGATCTTCTAACGGTAAAAAAGATATTTTAGAAACATCATTATATTCAAGGTCTAAAAAATATTTTTGGATTTGTTTCCATTGATCAAAATTAATATTAGTTTTATATTTTTTTTCTTCTTGAGAATTAAATTTTTGTATTGATGATTGTGTTTTGGAATCGATTTTCATTTCTCTCGGAAAATTGGAATTTAATTTTTTTTGGAAAGAAATATCATTATTATTTTCATTATTAATTTTTTGGTCAATATAAAAAGTTTTATCTTTCTGTTGAATATCCGATTCTTTCGTTTGTTCTAATAATTTGGAATTTATTTCTTCTGATAAATTTGAATCAGATACTTCTAAAAGAATATCACTTTTATGCTCATTATTTTTGTTAATGTATATAAAAACTATTGTAATAAATAATAAAATAATACTCAAAATGAATAAATATTTTTTACTTACATTTATCATAATAATTAATTAAATTTTTTTCTTTCTAAACAAAATAATAAAAATAATTTATATTTTTACTTTTTTATAATTATAATAACTAATTATTATACATCGATTTTTTTGTATTTGATGTAACAAAATCATTTTTTAT
>NZ_JAOSIT010000069.1:0-1360 GCF_030586975.1 Candidatus Phytoplasma gossypii
GTCAAAAGGGTAACCTTCTTTAATGTAGTTGGCAAGGTTAGTAGGTTCTTTTTGGAGTTCCCGACGATTTTCCACCAGTTTTAATTCTTTTCTTAAACTTTCTTCATGAGCTTGAAGCGACTTTAAATGGTCTCTAATATCCATAATTTCTTGATTTTTATCTTTAATGGTTTGTTGGTATTTATCAGGGGTTTGGTTTAAAGTGACTAATTCTTGTTCTAATTGTGGAATTTTATTTTTTTGGTTAATTTCAGTTAATTGTTGATTAATAGCATTTAATTCCGCTTGGATTTGAGCATAGCGACGTTGGTAATAGTTAATGCCATTTAAACCATGGAAGGTATAATAACATTCAATTTTTGTTTCATCTTTTGGTTTATCTAAATATTGTAAGATACCTTGACGCCATTGGGCGTATTGGTTTTCACATGCTATTCTTCTTTGTTTAACTTGCTGAACATCCCGTTTTATTTTGAATTTCAAATTTAAAACTTCTTCCAGATCCGACGGCAACATTACTTCATGAGTTTGAGGATTTTGTTGTTGCCATTTAGCGGTTTTTTTGTAAGCTTCTTCGATGATCGTCGTTAAATCACGGTTAGAGAGGTTTTTTTTCTTGGCATAATTGGGCAATCTCTTTTAAAGCTAAGAAAGTATGATAACTAATTTGATAAGGAACAATAATATGTTTTAGATAACCTTCAATTTCAGTATCTTTTAAATGTCCAATATAGATTTCTTTACTGAAACGACTACGTAAAGCAGGATCAATTTTCGCAAGATTATTGGTGGCTCCCATTAAAACAATTTTTTTATCCGAGCGCTGAAAACCATCTAACTTATCTAAAAGGGTATTAACAATATTGGCACTTACCGAAGAAGTATTACGATCACCGCGATTAGGTAAGCCATCAATTTCATCAATAAAGATAATGGTACGCTCATAATTTTCTGCTTCTTGCCAAATTTTTTCTAAAATTTCTTTGCCTTCCCCAATGTATTTTTGATCTAGTTTGGCAGGAATTAAATTAATAAAGTGCACGTTTGCTTCGCCACACAGAGCTTTGATTAAAAAAGTTTTACCTGTCCCTGGGGGGCCATAAAGTAAATAACCTTTGGGGCGGACGTGATCGAAGTTAATCAAGGATTGGTTGGTCCGAAAATAAGTTAATAAGTCTTCTAATTCTTCTTTTTCAGTTTCCATCCCATAAACATCTTTGAAGGTTACTTGTTTTTGAAGATGCGGAAGCGGTTTATTTTCTTGTAAATGATTTAATTGCGTTTGTAAGTTTTGCTTTTGTTTTTCAAAAGCGATTTTTTGATCCGTTAAGAACAGTTGAAAATCCTGGAAATTTTTTAA
>NZ_JAOSIT010000007.1:0-21711 GCF_030586975.1 Candidatus Phytoplasma gossypii
TTTCAATAGCCGGACAACGTTGAGCGTTGCCATTACACCACTGACTTACTAGACCGCCTACGCACCCTTTACGCCCAATAATTCCGGATAACACTTGCCCCTTATGTCTTACCGCGGCTGCTGGCACATAATTAGCCGGGGCTTATTCATCAAGTACCGGCAAACAAATGGTTCACCACTTGCTTTTCTTCCTTGATAAAAGAACTTTACATACCAAAGTACTTCGTCGTTCACGCGGCGTTGCTCGGTCAGAGTTTCCTCCATTGCCGAAAATTCCCTACTGCTGCCTCCCGTAGGAGTTTGGGCCGTGTCTCAGTCCCAATGTGGCTGTTCAACCTCTCAGTCCAGCTACACATCATCGTCTTGGTAGGCCATTACCCTACCAACTAACTAATATGGCGCAAGCCCCTCCTAAAGTATACCTATTACTAGGTCTTTTAAAAGAAATAAGATGCCTTATTTCTTCCTATCCAGTCTTAGCCACTGTTTCCAATGGTTATCCTCGTCTTTAGGGTAGGTTGCTTACGTGTTACTCACCCGTTCGCCACTAAAACCCGAAGGTTTCCGTTCGACTTGCATGTATTAGGCACGCCGCCAGCGTTCATCCTGAGCCAGGATCAAACTCTTCGTAATAAATCATTCAAATAAATAAAAATTATTTATTGGAATATAGTTAATATTTAATAATTTTTTATGATAAAAATATCATAATAAATAATAAAATATCATCTTCAGTTTTCAAAGAAGTAGTTTTAACTAACAATTATATGATCTTACTTAATATACATAAAGATACAAAAAACATACCTTAGGTCTATTTTTTTCAAAAGTATAAAGTAACATAATAATTGTAATTTAAAAAATCCATATTGTCAATATTTATTTAATATTTTATTTCCGAAAATGAATTTACCAAAAAGTAATTAATCTTAATTATTTTTTTTAAAATTACTAACCATTTTAAATAAAGATTCTAAAGAATTTGTACTAATAAACATTTCTATTAATCCTTTAAGAAAACAAAAATTTGAATTAATTAAATCAATATTTTCTTGGGACATTTTTTGTAAAACATATTGCGATAAAATCAAAGTAGAATTGTAACCTACACCTAACTTTAATTTTAAAAAATTTCGTGTTTGTAAAACTTCTATAAGATTTTTAATACCATTATGCCCGCCATAATTGCCATTTTGTTTAATTTTAAATTTTCCTACATTTAAATTAATTTCGTCATGAATTATCAAAATATTTGATAATTTAATCTTATATTTTTCTATAATTTTTTTCACAGCTAAACCGGATAAATTCATATAAGTTTTAGGTTTCATCAATAAAACCCCTTGATTACCAATATAAAATCGATAAATTAAATTAAATTCATCGTTTGTGATTTCAATTAAAAAGGATTTTTGAAACTCTTTGAATAAATAATCAATCAACA
Organism: Candidatus Phytoplasma gossypii; assembly: GCF_030586975.1. Classification (NCBI taxonomy): domain Bacteria; kingdom Bacillati; phylum Mycoplasmatota; class Mollicutes; order Acholeplasmatales; family Acholeplasmataceae; genus Candidatus Phytoplasma; species Candidatus Phytoplasma gossypii. Next base: position 1,445 of record NZ_JAOSIT010000007.1, read on the forward strand.
TAAAACCCACATTATGAGGAGTAAAATTAAAATTTACTCCTGGATTTCCTAATCCTACAATTAATTTATACATTCAAAATTATGCTCCATTAAAATTGTTTTTTAATTTATTAAATAAAATTACATAAATACTTAAATTCTTCAAAATTAAAAAAATAGATTATTTCATTTCATATAAAATTAAAAAATTAATCAATAATTTAAATACTCATGACTTCGATTTAATATTATGTATAAATTTATAAATAGTATCCATAATTAAAACAATTATAATACACAAACTTAAATATAAATAATGTTTAAAATTAATAAAAGTAGTGCCAAAAAAATTATTTAAAATAATTACATTTTGAGAAATCAAAATAAATAATATTAATTCACATAAAATACCAACAAATAAAAGATTATTTTTTTTTGTAAAAGTTTGCCAAAAATAAAATTTATCAGATCGACAAGCAAAAACATTACCTATTTGTGAAAAAATAACCGCACCAAAAGCCATAGTAGAAGCGAAAATAAACTCAGATTGTTGGGCAATCATTTTAAAAGGAATGTTCTTATGCATTACAGACCAACCTCCATAATTTAAAAAAAATATTAAAGCTAATATACCTTCCACAATACCTAAAAAACCATAACTTCTTTTTAATAATTTAGTATCTAATAAATGATCTTTAGAAGTTCGAGGTTTTTGAGATAATAAATTTTCTTCAGGTTCTTCTGCTCCTAAAGCTATAGCAGGTAATAAATCTGTAATCAAATCTATAGCCAAAATTTGCATAACAGTTAAATAAAGCGGCATTTTAAATAAAGCCATAAAGATAATGGGGAAAATTTGAGGAATATTTGAACAAAAAACATAACTAATAAATTTTTTAATATTAGCATAAATAGCTCTGGATTCTATTACCGCTTTTGGTATGGTGGAAAAATTATTATCTAATAAAATCATATCAGCAGCATTTAAAACAACATCTTTAGTGCCTTTACCCATGGTAATACCAATATGAGCAGCTTTCATAGCTAAAATATCATTAACGCCATCACCAATAACTCCAACAATCTCATTATTTTTTACATATGCTTCAGTAATTTTCAATTTATGTTTGGGAGTAGTACGAGAAAAAAATATTGGAAGTTTAGTATTTAAAATTTTTTGTAATTCTTGAGCCGACATATTATCCAATTGAGAGCCATCAATATTTAAAAAATTATCATCTTTAATCAAACCCACTTTTTTACCAATTGAAATTGCAGTTGGACCATAATCTCCAGTAATAACCGTAATTTTTAAACCAGCTTTTAACAAATCTTCTACAGCTTGACGAACTTCTATTTTAGGAGGATCAAAATTAACTGCAAAACCTAAAAATACCATATCTTCTTCTTTATTTAATTGTTGAGATTCTTCTATTTTTTTATAAGCAATAGCTAAAATGCGATAACCTTGACTAGATAATTCCTCATTACAACTCGCAAAATAATCTTTATCATTATCCTTGAAATCACTAACTTTATTATTCTTGTACTGAAGATTACAACTATTTAAAATAACATTAGGAGCGCCTTTAACAAAAAGATATTTACTATTAATATCATAATATTCTTGAGATAAATTGCGAACTAAAACACTCATTTTTTTATTTTCTGAATTAAAAGGATTAATTTTATCAATAATAAAATTTTCACGAATATTTCTAATATTTAAACCATATTTAGTAGCTGCGACTAATAAAGCTGCTTCTGTAGGATTACCGATAATATTAATATTTTCCGCATTCAAATTAATTAAATTAGATTCCGAACAAATAATAGTAGCTATTAATATTTTAGAAATAATTTTATTATGAGTTAAAATATCACCATCAATATTATCAAATTTTCCTTCTTTTTTTAATCCGTGGCCAGTAATATTAACAAAACCTCCAGGAAATAATAATTTTTTACAAGTGATCTGATTTTCTGTTAAAGTTCCTGTTTTATCAGTACAAATTACTGTAGCAGAACTTAAAGTTTCTACAGAAAATAACTGTTTAATGAGAGCTTTTTGTTTTGACATTCTTTGAGTACCAAGAGCCAAACTTAAATTAATAGTAGGCAACAAACCTTCAGGAATATTAGCTACTAACATGCCTAATGCTACTACAATAGCTGATTTTAATGCTAATAACCAACCAAATTCCCCTTGAAATTTAAAACGCCAGAAGCAAATTAAACAAACAAACACAGCTAATGAAGACGCTAAAAAACTAATTCTTTTAACTACTCTATGTATTTCTAACTCTAAAGTACTAGTGCTTTTGGTAATATCACGAGCTAATCGGGCTACTTCTCCTATTTGAGTATTTTCACCGATAGCATACACAATACCTTTAGCACTTCCTTGAGCTACTGTAGTACCAGCATAAACTAAATTAGGGATTTCAAAAATATTATCATTTTGATCATTTTCGACAGCATTCCTATTTAAAGGAATAGTTTCTCCTGACAATGTCGAATTATCAACAAAAAAATTATTAGCTTCTATCAAACGAACATCCGCAGGAATAATAGAACCCATTTCTAAAAAAATTAAATCTCCTATAGTTAATTGTTGAGTATCTAAAATTTCTATTTTATTATCTCTATAAACCTGAATTTGTTTCGGAATCATATCGCTTAAAGAAGATAAAATTTTTTCCGCCTTATATTCTTGAAAAAAAGAAAAAATACCATTTATAATTACAACCAAAATAATAGCTATACCAATAGCTTTTTCGTGTATAATAAAAGCTAAAAAACCGGCAATCCATAATAAAATTGCAAACATCGAAAAAAATTGCTTAATAAATTGTTTACCAAAAGAAAAATGATTACTCTGCTTCATAACATTTAAACCGTATAATAATTGTCTTTTTCGAACTTCTTCTGTTGTTAAACCTGATTTTTGCATTTGAAAATAATCCCAAATCTCATTCGAAGATAAACGACTAATTTTAATAATATCTTCTTTGTTCATAAATTTACCTCATTAATTTAAAATATTAAACAAATTAATTAATAAAATTTGTTCTGAAAATAGATAATCAATAATGAAATAGGTTTTAACTATCGCATAACTCATAGTAAATTCGAAAATCAAAACAGTTAGTAGTTATAATATTCTTTTATTTAACCAAACTAAAATATCATTACAAATTTGAAACTTTTCGATATCATGAAATAAATTATGATATGTTTCTTGATATAATTTTAATTGTTTATCATTAGATTGAATAGAATCTAAAAGATAAATGCCATTTTGATAAGGTATTATTTGATCTTTAATGCTATACAGCAATAAAACAGAAGTTACATAAGAAGAAAAATTTTTTTTTAAATAACGCATACTTAAAACTAATAAATTTCTTAATAAACGATAACTAACAGATTCTAAACGATATGGTTGATAATCTATATCTAAAGGAATATGTGATATTTTAGAAGATTTAAAATTAAGTTTTTTTCTTTGCAAAAAACTAAACGCATAAAAAGGATAATTTAATAAACAATTCGAAATTTCTCTACTAGGAGCAGAACTAATAATAGCTCCATCTATATTGTTATATTTAGTAATATAATTATTAACAATAATACCTCCCATACTATGACCAATTAAAAAAACTTTCATAGGATACATTTGTCTCACGTATTGAACTAATTTTGCTAAATCATCTGAAAAAATATGAAAATTTTTAATATCTCCTCTTTTACCTAAACTTTTACCATGACCTCTCACGTCATACGCAATTACATTAAAATTATTTTTAACTAAAAAATCAATTAAAAATAAATAATCATAAGAGCTTTCGCCTAAGCCATGAGTAATAATAATATTTGCTTTTGCTTGTTTAGGTATTGACCAAATAATATTTAAATAAGAACTCTCCAATAACATAAAAAACCATTTACCTAAAAATTTACTTAAATATTAAATTTATTTTTTATTCATTAATTTTTGATATTGCAATAAATATTTAGTATATTTTTCTTTTTCTTCTTGAACTTTACATTTATCAGCTTTATTCAAAAAAGATTCATTCTTCAAAAGATTTTCACTTCTATTTAACTCATATAAAATTTGATTAATTTGAGAATTTACATTTTTATTATTGGATTTTTGATTAATTGTTAATAACATGTCTTTTTTGATAAAAAGAAAAATATTTTGATCTGCAAACAATAGTTCATATTTATTAACGCAAGGAGAAATCTTTCCTAATTGTATATCACACGCTTTAAACCATTTTTTAATTTCAAATAATATTATTTGAAATTCATTTAAATAAGTTGCAGGAATTTCTAAATATAATTCCAATAAAAATAATTTATTCAAAGAATTAATTTGACGAAATTGACGCATTTTAGTAATTAATCTTTTTAAAGCTTCAAAGATAGATAAAGATGTTAAATCATTAAATCTAACAGGAGATAATTTTTCTGTAATAATTGAATTTCCTAAATCTAATTCTTTATAAAGAGCATCTGTAATAAAAGGCATAAAAGGATGTAAAACTAATAAAATTGATTTCCAAATATAAATGATTACTTTATAACTATTTGCAATTAATTCACAATTTTTATTAATATCTTGCCAACAAATTTTATAAAATTCTAATCCCCAATTAGCAAATTCATCCCAAACAAAATTATATATTAATTTCCCTATCACACTAAATTCATATTTATCATATAAAACATCTATTTTTTCTAATAATATTGATAATTTAGTTAATAAAAATTTTTCTGGCAATAATAATTTGTTTTTACTAAAATCTGTTTTCATTATTTTAAGATTATTTTTGATAAAAAAACCAATATTCCATAATTTATTAGCAAACTTCCAACTAGAAATAATTTTATTGACATCAAAATAAAAATCTAAACCCGGAGAAGAATTAGTCGTTAAACACCATCTTAACGAATCTATGCCATATTGATCAATAATATCTTTAGGATTTAGACCATTACCTTTAGATTTAGACATTTTATGACCATGAGAATCTCTAATTAAACCATGCAATAAAACATCTTTAAAAGGTATTTTTTTTACGAAAAATATGCTTTGTAAAACCATTTTAACTACCCAAAAAGTTAAAATATCATATCCAGTAACTAAAACATCTATCGGAAAATGTTTTTGAAATAATTGTTGATTTTCGGGCCAACCTAAAGCACATAAAGGCCACAAAGAAGACGAAAACCATGTATCCAAAACATCAGAATCACGCACAAAGCCATTACCCGGATCATCTATTTGAACTTTAATTTCATTATTCTGATTATACCAAGCCGGAATAGGATGACCCCACCATAATTGACGAGAAATACACCAATCTTCTATTTTAGTCAACCATTGATTAAATAATATTAAAAATCTCTTAGGAAAAAAATTAATTTTATGTTTTTTTAAAATTAACTGAGATAATTCTTTAGTTTTCAAAAACCATTGCAAAGAAAGACGCGGTTCTATAATAATACCTGATATATTAGCGATACGAATAGAATGATTATAATCTTCTACTTTAAATAAAAAATTTTGTTTATCTAAATCTAAAATTAATTTTTCTCGACACACAAAACGATCTAATCCTTGATATTGTTTCGCCAAGTGATTCATAGATCCATCTGGATTCATACATAAAACAGATTTTAAATTATGTTTTTGACCTAATTGAAAATCATCAAAATCATGAGCAGGAGTCACTTTTAATAATCCGCTACCAAACGACATATCGACATATTTATCAGCAATAATAGGTATTATTAAATCGGTACCTGGTACTAAAACTTTTTTACCAATAAAATGTCGATATCTTTTATCACCAGGATGACACATTATAGCTTGATCTCCGAAAATTGTTTCAGGACGAGTAGTAGCTACTACAATAAAATTATCGCTTAAACATCCATCATTGATAAAAAAATATTTTAAATAAAATAATTTTCCTGCAATTTCGCGTTCATGAATTTCAGTATCAGATAAAGTAGTTTGAGCACTAGAATCCCAATTAATTATTTTATAATCACGATAAATCAAACCTTCTTTATATAAAGATACAAAAGCTTTCCCAACAGTAGAACTTATAGAAGGATTTAAAGTGAATTGTTCATAATCATAATCTAATAAAAGACCTAGATCTCGCCATTGTTGACGAATATCTTTAATATATTTTTGTTGCCATTCATCTGCATATTTCAAAAAAAGCTCTTTAGTTAAATCACTAATACTAAAACCTGTTTCTTGTAATTGTTGTTTAATTTTAATTTGCGTAGCTATTCCGGCATGATCCATACCAGGCACAAAAAGAACATTATAACCTGTTAACATTTTGCGACGAACTAAATTATCTTGCAAAATATTATTCCAAGCATGTCCTAAATGTAATTTACCTGTAATATTAGGCGGAGGAATTACAATAGTAAAATTCAGCAAATTAGAAAAATTACTTTTTTTTTGTAATTCTTTGTATTTTAACCAATCGACATATTGATTCTTTTCAATAATTTTAAAATCATATTTATTATTCATATAGTTTAAATTTCTCATTTATAATTTCCTAATCAGAATAAATAGGTAGTAATATTCTACCACTTACAAAACAAATATTAACAAACAAACTGAAAATGTAAAACAAAATTAAAATTAATATTTTTCACAATAATTTTTATTATACATGCAAATTTTTAATCATAAAACTAATAATTTCTGAAATTCCATATTTGTCTCGACAAGAACATAAATAAAAATCTTTAATATTAAAAAAATTATTATTAAAGCATTGCTTAACAAAATTGATACGAGATAATAAGTGATTTTTTTTTACTTTGTCCTTTTTATTTAAAATAATTACAATAGGAATTTTATATTTAACAAAATTTTTACACATTTGTAAATCTAATAAAGTGGGTCCGATATTAAAATCAATTATCTGAAAAATCATTTTAAGTTGATTATTATAAGCAATAAAATGATTAAGCATTAACATTTGTTTCGCGCGTTCCGCTTTATTCCTTTTAGAAAAGCCATAACCAGGAGAATCTATCAAATAAAAAGAATTATTGATTAAAAAATAATTTAATGTAATTGTTTTACCTGGAATTTTAGAAAATAAAGCTAATTTTTTATGATGAGTTAAAGCATTTATTAAAGAACTTTTACCCACATTACTGCGTCCTATTAATAAAAATTCAGGAAAATTAAGAAAAGGGCGATATTTTAAATTAGTAATACTTTTAATGAAAATAGCTTTTTTAATTATATTCATAAAATCCTAATTAACTTCCAAAATATTAATATTTTGGAAGTTAATTTCATATCCTTATTTATATACATATATTTACATTTTCATTCCTAAACTAAAATAATTTTAAAAAAATTTTATTTCACATATTAAGCTTAAAATAATAAAATCAAATTATTTAAATTTGTAATTATGATAATATTATAATATCATATAATGAAAATTAAAATTTTAAAATAAAAAGTATTAAAATTAAAAAAAATTTCAAATTTAATTTTAATTTAATGTTTATTTAAAATTCAAATTAAATTCCATTCCATTAAATATTCAATATTTATCGCATAAGAGGGAAATTAAAATTAATAAAATGAATAATAAAAATGAACATTTACAAAAAAAAATATTCAAATTAAAACAAGAAATTAAATTAAAAATTCAAGAATTAAACAAAATAAATTCTTTACATCAATTAGATATCCAATATAATCGATTTAATAAATATTTTGCAGAAATATTTAAATATATTAAAAAATGTGATTTAAAAACAAAAAAAGAATTAGGCCAAAAAATAAATGAATTAAAAAAAAATTCTATCTTTGTTTATCAAAATAATAAAATAAAAATTGAAAACAAACAATTACAAAACCAAATCAAAAAAGAAAAAATCGATATTACTTTGCCCGGTTTTTTTTTTCCAACAGGAAGCTTACACCCTATAACAACAATAAGTGAAGAATTAGAAAATTTTTTTTTAAAAATGGGTTATAACATTTATGAAAACCAAGAAATCGAAACAGATTTATATAACTTTGAACTTATGAATATAAGTAAAAATCATCCAGCTAGAGATATGCAAGATTCTTTTTATTTAGATCAAACACAAGAAAAACTTTTAAGAACTCATGTATCTTCAATGCAAATTAAAGCTATGTTACAATACCCCAATAAACCTTTAAAAATAATTTCATCAGGAAATGTTTATCGTAGAGATAAAGATGATGCGACTCATAGTCATCAATTCACTCAATTAGATGGTTTTGTAATAGATTACACAGCTAATTTGGAAAATTTAAAAACTACTATTACCTTATTAATAAAACATATTTTCGGAAAAAAACAAAAAATATTTTTTCGGCCATCTTATTTCCCTTTTACCAATCCAAGTTTAGAAGTAGATTTAATTCTGACCAAAAAAAATAAAGAAGAAATATACCTTGAAATTATGGGAGCAGGATTAATACATCCAAATATATTAAAACAAGGTGGTTTTGATCCTAATAAATATCAAGGATTTGCTTTTGGCATGGGTATTGAACGTATAGCTATGTTAAAATATAAAATAGAAGATATTCGAGATTTTTATAATAATGATTCAAGATTTTTAAAACAATTTTCATTATTAAATTGATATATAATGAAATCTTTTATTCAAGATTTATATATAAAAAATAATTAAAAAAGAGAAAATATAATGATTATCAACGAAAACATTTTAAAAAAATATTTATCCCAACCTATTCCTAAAAACTTAAAATTTCTAATTAATAATCATATAACAGAAGTAGAAAAAATAGAAATAATTCATCCTCAATTAACACTCAAGAATAACCAAAAATATATTATCGGAAAAATTATTAAAATTATAAACCAAATAATTACAATAGATATTGGCAAAAATATAATATTTATTGATAAAAATCAAATTATTAATTTTGATAATCTTGTAATAAATCAAAAAATTATTGTTTTAATAGAGTCAAAATTACAAAATATTATTTCTAACTTTGATAACAACCAAAATCCAGATATTTATGATAAAAATATTTACAACAAAAAAATAATTTCAGCTAAAGATTTACAATTATCTCATAAACATTTAATAGAATCAGAAAAAACTGAAATATTATATTTAGATGAACAAGCTCCTATAGGAAAATGCGCTTTAACATATTTAAATTTAAAAGGTTCAGTTATCACCTTAGCATTAACTCCTAATAGAGTAGATCTTTTATCGCATATAGGATTTGCTAAAGATCTCAATGCTGTATTAAACTCATCTAACCCACAATTAATTCATTTTCAAAATCTCCATGATAACCCTCGCGAATTAGATAAAATAAATCCTTTCATTATTCATATCAAAAACGATAATTGTTATGAATATAGTTTAAGATATATAACAAATTTGATAGTAAAACCTAGCCCTTTATGGTTACGTAATTTATTAATAACAAACCAAATAGAACCTATTAATAACATTATGGATATTATTAATTTAATAATGATAGAATACGGAATACCATTAAATGTTTTTGATGCCGAAAAATTAACCCACGAACAAATCGAAATAAGAAATGCTAAACCCAACGAAAAAATTTGCCATCTAAACAAAACATATTTTTTAAGACATCAACAAGACATAGTAATTGCTAATAATAATAACGTTATCTCTTTGAGTAATATTTTAAACAATCTAGATTATGAAATTACAAATAAAACTCAAAACATTATTATTACAAGTAGTTATTGGAACATAGAAATCATCTCAAAAATAGCTAAATATCATCAAATAAATAATCCTCAAACTTTATTATTAACCAAAGGAATTGATCAAAATTTGATTCAAAAAGCCTTAAACCAAGCCACATATTTAATACAAAAATTAACTTATGGAAAAGTATATAAAAAAATTTCATCTCAAAAAATAAAACAACATAATAATCCGAAAATAAGAATTTCATTAAAAGAAATTAATAAAAAAATAGGTTTAAAATTATCTTCTAATAAAATCATCAATATATTAAATAAATTAAATTATAAAGTAGATTTTATATCTAAACCTTCTCAAAATTTTATGGCACAAGCTCCTGAAAGACGTTATGATATTATGACTCCTGAAGACATAATAGCAGATTTAGTTAGATTAAAAGGTTTTAATAATAAAACAAAACAATCGGCTATTAATCATTTTACAGAACATAACACATGTGCAAAAAATTTAATTAAATTAAAAAAATTTTTAGCTAACTTGGGATTTTATGAAATTAAAACATACAAACTTATTAATCAAAAAATTTTTAACTTATTTCATCAGAATCAAAATTATTTATCAGTTATAAATCCTATTAATGAAGAAAGAACAATTCTTAGACAAGCCTTAAGTGGAAGTATGTTAGAAGTTTTAGAATTTAATCATAAACATAAAAATATAAATAATGCTTTTTTTGAAATATCACATGTATTTTACAAAAACCAAGAGATTTTACATTTATCTTTAGGTATTAGCGGTCATTTAATAAAAAATTACTGGTTAAAACAAAATATAGAAAGTTCTTTCTTTATTTTAAAAGGATTTTTAGAAAGAATAGCTCATTTTTTAAATATTAATTTATCGTTCTCAGTGACCAAAAAATATTTGAATTTACATCCAGGAGCACAAGCCAATATTCAAATGAATAAAAAAAATATTGGTTTTATAGGGGAAATACATCCAAAATTAACTTTAATAAATAATTTAAACCAAAGTTTTATAGCTGAAATTAATCTAGATCTAATTTTAAAACAATCTTTTAATAATAATATAATTGTGAATAAAATTAATAAATTACCTTATATAACTCGAGATTTAAGCTTTTGGATAAATAAAAAATTTAATTTTAAACAAATATTCAAAATCTTAACAAAAGATTTTCAAAAAATTTTAAGAAAATGTGAATTGTTAGATGTATATATGCCAAAATCTAATACCCCAAATACAAATCAAGAATATTACTCTTTATCTTTTCGTTTAACATTTGAAAATATCAATAATAACTTAAATAAAATTACAATAGAACAAATTATCCATCAAATAGAAAATAATTTAAAAAATAAATTTCAAGCAAAAATAAGATAAAAAAATACTATATATCATCATAAAAGGAGCCTTATATTGTATAAAGGAATTGTTGTTAAAAATTTAATCAATAAATATGTTATTCTCGATTTATCACAAAAAAAAACCATAATTGCTCAACCTAAAGGCAAAATAAAAGATTTTAATCAAAAAAATATAACAACTAAATCGCTATACCATTGTCCTATCAAAATAGGAGATATAGTAGAATATGAATTCAAATATAATAATTTTTTTATTATAAATATACAAACTCGTAAAAATGAATTAGAAAGACCTCATATAGTAAATATTGATCAAGTACTATTAATATTTTCTCTTACAGAACCTAAAATAGATTTTAAGTTATTAGATAAATTTTTAATAATTCTACAAAGATTAAACATTAAAATAATATTGATTTTCACTAAAAAAGATTTAATAAATCAAGAACAATTCCAATATATAAAAAATCAACTTTCATATTACGAAAAATGGTATTCTGTAATATATATTAACGCTAAACAAAAAAATAATATAACTTATATAATTGAACAATTAAAAAATAAAATAACTATTATGGCGGGACAAACTGGTGTAGGTAAATCAACTTTATTTAATAATTTAACTTCTCTTAAAGTAAAAACTCAACCGATTTCTATTCGTTCGTTTAAAGGTAAACATACAACGACAAGCTCACAATTATATATATGTCATCAAGGTTATTTAGCTGATACACCTGGCTTTTCCAAATTAACACTATCTAATTTAAAAACTAATGAAATTAAAAATTTCTATCCAGATTTCAATTCTATATCTGAACAATGTTTTTTTGGAAATAATTGTTTACATATTGAAGAAAAAAAATGTAAAATAATAGAAAATTATCAAAAAGGTTTAATTACTAAAAGCAGATATCTTAATTATCTATTCTTAGTAAAGCAAAACAAAAACAAAAACAATACAAATTAAAGTAAATTAATAAAATATTTAAAATCCCATTTATCTACATAAAATGTTTTTTATTATATAATAATAAATACATAATTTATACACTAATACTTTAACAGAATTTTAACGATTATATAAATGATATGATAAGGAAAGTCAATTGTATAAAAAATGGATTTTGATAAAATCCAACAAAGACAAAAACAAATAAGAAATTTTTCTATTATTGCACATATAGATCATGGCAAATCTACTTTAGCTGATAGAATTTTAGATAAATGATATGATAAGGAAAGTCGATTGTATAAAAAATGGATTTTGATAAAATCAAACAAAGACAAAAACAAATAAGAAATTTTTCTATTATTGCACATATAGATCATGGCAAATCTACTTTAGCTGATAGAATTTTAGAAATAACCAATACTGTTCTAAAACACGAAATGAAACCTCAATTTTTAGATTCTATGGCTTTAGAACAAGAAAGAGGAATAACCATTAAATTAAATGCTATTCAAATAAAATATCATAGTTTACAAAAAAAAGAATATATTATGCATTTAATTGACACACCAGGTCACAGCGATTTTAGATATGAAGTTTCACGTTCCTTAGCAGCATGCGAAGGAGCATTATTAGTAGTAGATGCTACTCAAGGAATACAATCTCAAACCATATCAAATCTAAAATTAGCTTTAGAAAATAAACTTATAATTATACCCGTCATAAATAAAATAGATGCACCAAATGCTAATATACCTAAAATTCAACAAGAAATTAAAAATCTTCTAAAAATCGATATCAATTCCATTATATTAGCGAGCGGAAAAACAGGTGCGGGAATTAAAGATGTTTTGGAGAAAATTATAAAAAATATTCCCTGTCCCAAAGGAGATCCCCAATCACCTTTACAAGCTTTAATTTTTGATTCAAAATTTAATAATTATAAAGGAGTAATACCTCATATCAGAATTATAAATGGAACCCTTAAAAAGGGAGATCGTATACGTTTTATTAAAAGTAAAGCTGTTTATGATGTTATGGAAGTAGGCACTTTTCGACCTAATCCTGTTATACAACCCTTTTTAACTACAGGAGATGTAGGTTACTTAACTGCTTTTATTAAAAATATTGACGATGTAAAAATCGGTGATACCATTACTTTAAACAAAAATCTTCAAATTCATGCATTACCAGGATATAAAGTAATTAATCCTGTAGTTTTTTGCGGTTTTTATCCTGCTGAAAGCAAACAATACATTAATCTTCAAGAAGCATTACAAAAATTAAAATTAAACGACTCATCCTTAATTTACGAAAAATCTAATTCTAATATTTTAGGCATGGGATTTCGTATTGGTTGCTTAGGTTTATTACATATGGATATTATTAAAGAAAGAATTACTCGTGAATTTAAAATAGAAGTTATTATCACTGCTCCTTCAGTTATTTTCCATGTTTATACCAAACAAAACCAAAAAATTATTATAGATAACCTGCAAAAATGGCCTCAAAATCAAGCTATTGAAAAAATAGAAGAACCTTTCATAAAAGCTTTTATAACATGTCCCGAAAAATACATAGGTTCAGTAATGAAATTAACACAAAATAAAAGAGGAATTTTACAAAATATCAAATATTTAGAAAATCAAAATACAATATTAACATATTTATTACCTTTTGGAGAAATTATTTACGATTATTTCGATCAATTAAAATCTGCAACCCAAGGATATGCTTCTTTTGATTATCAAATGGAAAATTACTATCCAAGTAAATTAAAAAAAATGGATATTTTATTAAATTCTGAAATAGTTGATGCGTTATCTTTGGTAGTTCATGAAGATTTCGCTTATACTAAAGGCAAACTAATTTGCAATAAATTAAAAGAATTGATACCGAAACAAATGTTTGAAATTACAATTCAAGCAGCTCTTGGCAAAAAAATTATAACTAGAGAAAATATAAAAGCTTTAAGAAAAAATGTTACAGATAAATGTTATGGCGGAGATCATACAAGAAAAAAAAAGTTATTAGAAAAACAAAAAGCTGGAAAAAAGAAAATGAGAGCTCTAGGAAAAGTTAAATTACCTCAACAAGCTTTTTTAGCTATTTTAGCAAATAAATAATTAAAATATTTGCAGAAAAACTTATCAAATAATTAATTTTTATTAGAGTCAAAAGAGAGGGAGGTACAATCAAAAAATATATGACCGATTTAATAGAACTAAAAAATATTACTAAGGTTATAAATAATCAAATAATTTTAAAAGATATTAATTTAAAAATTAAAACAAATGAATTTGTAACTATATTAGGACCTTCAGGATGTGGCAAAACAACTATTCTAAAAATTATAGGAGGTTTTGATACTTGCAGTAGTGGTGATATTTTGTTCAAAAATAAAAGTATTTTAAATGTACCACCTCACAAAAGATTAATAAACACAGTTTTTCAAAATTATTCACTTTTTCCTCATTTAAATGTTTTAGAAAATATAGCTTTCGGCTTAAGAGTAAAAGATTTAAATTATACAACGAAACAAAAAATAAAAAATGTCAACAATACCACAAAACAAAAAATTAATTCCATTAAACAAAAATATAAACAAAAAATAAAAATAATTCAAAATAATTTAAACCAAAATTATGTATTTTCATTGTTGCCATTTTATAAAAAACATCCTGACCTCAAAAAATTAAAACTAGATTTAAAAGAAGAAATAGAACTTATAAAAAAACAACAGCAACTATTATTAAGTCAATTTAATCAAAAATTATTATGCTCAATAACAAAAGAAGAATTTATCAAAAACAAAGTTTTACATTATTTGAAATTAGTGGGATTACAAGGATTTGAAAACAGAAATATTTACCAACTATCTGGAGGACAACAACAACGAGTAGCTATTGCTCGAGCTTTAATTAATGAACCTGAAGTAGCTTTATTTGATGAACCTTTAGCAGCATTAGACCTAAAATCAAGACAAGAAATGCAATACGAATTAAAAGAAATGCAAAAAATTTTCGGTATTACTTTTATAGTAGTAACACACGATCAATCCGAAGCTTTAACTATGAGTGATAAAATAGTAGTTATCAAACAAGGAGCTATTCAACAAATAGGCAATCCTGAGGATATTTATAATGAACCTGCCAACAAATTTATAGCCCAATTTATTGGGGAATCAAATCTAATTTCTGGAATTATGAAAGATGATTTTGTAGTTTTATTTGATAATAAAGAATTTCGTTGTATAGATTATGGTTTTCGAAAAAATCAACCTGTTGATATAGTTATAAGACCAGAAGATATAGATATTGTAAATTATAAAGATGGTTTAATTACGGGAATAGTCCATTCTATATCCTTTAAAGGAGTTTATTGGGAAGTCATTATCAAAACTAAATATAGACATTATTTAATTCATACAACAGATTTTATTGAAAAAAATGCCCAAATAGGAATATCTTTTAATCCCGAAGACATTCATATTATGGAAAAATGGTAAAATTAAACATGAAAAATATTATTAAAAATAAATCCAATAAATTTTATAAATGGTTAGCTTTGCCATATTTAATTATTATAATTTTATTAATTATAATGCCAATATTAATAATTTGTTTTGATTCAATTCAAGAATATGATGATACCAAAATTATTAAAATGGTTTTTACTACTAAATACTATTATAATTTTTATACTAATTTAAATTTTATTTATATTATTATAAGATCTATTTCTATTTCCGTTATAGCTACTTTTTTGGTCATTATTATTACTTACCCGTTAGCATATGGCGTTTCAAAATTAAATCCTTTAATCCAACCAATAATTATTTTATTAATTAATGGTACTATTTGGATTAATATGATTTTAAAGACACAAGCTTTAGTGCAAATTTTATCTTTAACAGAAAAATTCTTAAACATTAATATACTAGAAACTAATATAGCTATGTTTATTGGTTTTTTATATCTTTTTTTACCTTATATGTTTTTATCTATTTATCTAAATATTTCTAAAATAGACAAAAGTTTGATCGAAGCTGCTCAAGATCTAGGAGCTAATGAACAACAAGTATTTAAAAAAATTATATTTCCTTTATCATTGCCTGGTATTATTGAAGGAACCATTTTAATTTTATTACAAATAGTCACTAATATTATTGTTCCGAAATATTTAGGACCTACAAATGTCATGGTAATAAGCGAATTAATAGAAAATAAAATATTTTTAAATGATGAAACTAAAAGCGCTTGTGTTATAGCTATTAACTTAACAATTTTGATGTTAATAATCTTAAAACTTTGTCCTAAAAATCAATACTACAAATATGCTAAAGAAGGAAAATAATAATTGTGAAAATAAATGTCAAAAAGAATTTGTTATATATATATTTAACGATTATGTTAATTTTTATTTATCTCCCTATTATCTCTTTAATAATTTTTTCTTTTAACGAAAATGAAGGCAGAATAGCTTCATTAATACATTTCAACAAATTTGGTTTTAAATGGTATCACAAAATAATACAAGATGAATCAGTAAAAAAAGCTATAATAGTAACTTTAGAAATAGCCTTTCTATCCACTATTATATCAACTGTAATCGGAACTTTAGCAGCTATTTCTTTAATGAATTATAACAAAAAATGGCAAAAAATTATTTTATCTATAAATCAATTCCCTATCATTATACCCGAAATAATAAATGCTTTATCTTTGTTTATTTTATTTAGTTTTATGAGATTAAACAACGGCTTTTGGCGTATGTTATTATCGCATATATCTTTTAGCGTACCTTATATTTTGATTACCATTTATAATAAATGTTGCAATTTAGATTTAGATACTATAGAAGCGGCTTATGATTTAGGTGCTACACCAAATCAAACTTTAATTAAAATTATTTTACCTCAATTAAAAAATTCTATCATAGCAGGAGCTAGTATAGCTTTTGCTTTATCTTTTGATGATTTTATTATTTCTTATTTTGCAGGAGGTTCTGATTTTCAAAATATCTCAGCTTATATATATAGTTTAAAAGGCACTATTAATCCTACTATTAACGCTGTATCCTCATTACTAATTTTATTTATTTTAATAAAAATAATGTTTCATTGTTATTTTGTGAAAAAAAATCAATATGAATACTAGAAAAAAAATAATAAGTATAATATTGTTTCTATCAATATTTTTTATTACCAACTTATATAGAATTATAACTCGAAATGCTGCTAAACAAAGTATAATATTATTTAATTGGGGGGAATATATTGATCCTAAAATTATTTCTGATTATAACAAGCAATCAAAAAATTTTATTATTAAACAAAATTTTTTTTCATCAAATGAAATAGCTATAAATAAAATAAAAACAGGGGATATCTATGATATCGCTATTTTAAGCGAATACGCTATAGAACAATTAAAAGATAATTATCTTCATAAAATAGATAAAGATAAATTAACAAATTATCCCGAATTAACTCACAATTTTAAAAAAATTCAAAAAGATAAATTGCCCCAAAATATAAAAGAATATATTGTCCCATATTTTTGGGGAAAATTAGGTTTTTTATACAACAAAAATAAAATAAGTCGCGAACAAATAAGTAAAAATTGGACCCAAATATTACAAAATAATAATTATAAAGTAGCGTTATATAATAATCCTTTTGAAGGCATATTTATAGGATTAAAAGCAACCAAAGGTGACATCAGCCAAGCCAATACAACAGAAATTATTAAAGCTAAAGAATGGTTACTAACTTTAAAACAAAAAAATAAAAATTTATTTTTTGTTACAGATCAAATTTTAGATAATATGCGTATAACTAATCAAGAACGTTATGACATAGCTGTTACTTATTCTGGTGATGCTAGATATCTAATGCAACAAAATCCTAATCTTGAATACTATGATTTTAATGATCAAGAAAATAATATTTATCAAACAAATATTTGGGTAGATAGCTTAGTATTACCTAAAGGAAGTAATACAATCGGAGCTTATGATTTTATCAATTTTTTATTAAAAAATAGTAATCTTAAACAAAACGCTTTATTTGTGGGATATGACTCTCCCTACGAAAATATTAATGAAAACAATGATATCTTAAAAATAAATATCAATAACAAAGATAATATATATAAATATAATGTTCAAACCAAAAAACAAATTAATGATGCTTGGAATGAAATTTATGCATATCCCAGACCACAAGATAAATATTTATTATTATTAAGTTTTCTAATCATTATATTTTGTTTCATAATAAAACTAAAAATAAATTTGCCGAAAAATAATAAATTTTTTATTACCAAATATAAATAAATTAAAAAAATAATCTCAAAATTATAATTAAAATAACAAAATTATATTTTTAATTTTTTATAACTTTTAAATAAATTCCTTCACTTTTTTTAGATCACCTAATTGTTGTAAAATTTGTTTAGCTTCGGTAAATAATTTATAAAAATCAAAACATTTAGTATACATTTTATCAATAAATTCTGAATCTCTATACACTTCCTGCACTTTAGAATGTTGATAAGTATAATAAACTAAAAAAAAAGCTTTATCAGCATTAGAACAATAAAGTTGAGCTTGAATTTGTGCATAATAAAATTTGGGTATTTTATCATTCAAAAAAAAATCTTTCCAAGAAGAAGTATCGCAGGAAATAGGACATTTAATTTCTAAAATACTTCGGGAATCTGAATTCCAACCATCTAAAGAAGCAGACATGAATTGTTTCACAAAAACAGCAGGAACAAAATCCATTTGAAAAACTGAATTAAAAAAAAATCTAGCTTCAGGTTCCAAACGGCGTCCACGACGCATAGCTTCATTAACTTCTATTTTCTCTTTAAATAATTTTCTTTTAAATAATAACTTAACACTTTCGAAAGGATTTAAACCCATAATAGCCGCTACCTCAGAAGCATTAATATAATTATTTCTATGTTCATGCCAAGATATAGAATCTTGTTTAATATCTATCAATTTACTCGAATTATCTAACATATAAAATTCATTATCCTTATCTTTCTAAATTAAATTTAAATGAAAAAATTATATCGAATTTAAAATTATAATTTATCAATTAAAAAAAGATTTTTAGCATTCTTAGTAGTTTGCTTAATAACATCGGATAAACTTATTTGTCGTAAATAAGCAATCTTTTCAGCAATAATACTTAAATAAGCAGGTTCATTACGTTTTGTTTTTTTCAAAGGAAAAGGTGTTAAAAAAGGAGAATCAGTTTCTAATAATATTTTATCTAAAGGTATTTTACAAGCTACTTCGTGAGCTACTAAAACATTATTATAAGTAACAATGCCACCAATACCTATATAAAATCCTAATTCGACAGCCTTTTGAGCCTCTTCTAAATTATTTACTAAACAATGAAAAACTCCTTTAAGTTTATTTCGATAAGGCAATAAAACTTGATAAACTTCTTCAAAAGCTTCTCGAGCATGCAAAATAACAGGTAAATTATATTTAAGAGCTAAATCTAATTGAATTTGTAAATTTTTTTTTTGAATATGTAAAGAAGTTTTATCTCTATATAAATCAATACCGATTTCTCCTACTGCTACAACTTGTGGCAATCTTAAATATTGTTGAATGGTCATAGGATCTTCATTTTGCCAATAGCATGGATGTATACCCACTGCAATTTTAATACATTCGTATTCTAAAGCCAACTGAAAAGCTTTTGCATTAGTTTGAGCGTTTAATCCTGGAACAATAAAATATTTAATCCCATTATTATGGGCTTTATCTATAACTTCGTTTAAATCTTTTTCATAATCATTTAAATTTAAGTGTGTATGAGTATCAATTAATAACATATATTTAATCCAAAAAACTCCTATATTCTTTTTTAAATTTAAAAAATTAAAAAAACTTCATAAAATTAAGATCTTAAAAATATTAATACTTTTTATTTTAACCTTTGAAAAAAGTTAAACACCGAATATAAAAAAATAAACTCTAATATTTGATATTTTTGTAATTTTAATAAATTAAATTATTTTATTTACTATTATATTTCAATCCTTTTTTTTATTATAATGATAAATACCTGTTATATATTAAAAATATATATTAAAAAATTAATTTTTCATCAAATTATAAATTTTAAATTTATTTTTATATATGGG
>NZ_JAOSIT010000070.1:0-1352 GCF_030586975.1 Candidatus Phytoplasma gossypii
CCCTTGCTGGCGAATGTATATTTACACGACATCGATCTGAAAATGGAAGAACTGATTAAAGAAGGAAAGCCAATTAAGAAAAGCAACCCAGAATATGAGAGAGCATGGCTTAAAAAACCATCACCATCAACTGGAAATTGATAGTTCTCTTAACCTAAATCCAAAACCTAGAGTCGAATACATCCGTTACGCTGATGATTTTATCATTGGTATTAAAGGCGAATATGACAAAGCCGAAGGGATTAAGAATCAAGTAACGCAATGGCTAGAACAAGATTTGAAACTTACGATCAGTAAGGATAAGTCAAAAATTGTGAAAGCCAACAAAGGAACAAAGTATTTTATCCTACTTGATTAAGGTAAACTCCACCGATAAAACCCGTAAAGGAAAGACCAAGCGTAATTCCTTCAACGGTAAAGTTCAAATCCAAATTCCCCAAGAGAAAGCCAAAGAATATGGACACGAATATAATTGGTTAAAAGAGGGAAAGGTGAAACACGACGAAACATTAGCGGGTAGAGACGAATTAGAGATAATCCGGACCTATAAGACAATTGTTAGAGGAATCATCCAATACTTTTGTTTAGCTGACAATCTAAGTGTTTTAACCTATCTAAACTATCTAGCTGAAGATAGCTGTTTGAAAACATTGGCAAGGAAACGAAAAACGTCGATTACCAGAATTCGAAAGAAATTCCATATAGGTTCAACTTGGGGTATCTCCTATATTAACAAAGGAAAGACTCAATACGAACCATGGGACGTTTACTCTTGGGATAAAATTAAAAAAATGCGTAACTATAAGGGAAATCCGGATATTACCATTAATAGATTTATATTCCGAGGTCGCACGCATCTAACCCGACTGTTTGAAAGCGGAACGTTGTGAGAATTGCGACAGAACAACTCAACTTCAAATCCATCACATTGGGACAGTTCGCAACGCGAATCATCAAAGGATCATGAATAAAAGAACTAAAGTATTGTATAAAGATTGTCATCAGAAGATAACTAACCAACAAATACATGATATCAGAAAAACAAAAAAAATAAGAATAAATAGCTAATCAGTCGTGAGACGAAATTAGTTCTCGCAAGAGAGTAAATTAGGAAAAGCAGTGTACTGAGAAACTTGCTCGCACCGTTTGGACTTGGGCTGATTGTAAATAAAACGGCAAATACAAATCGCCGCATAAAACGCAATTAATCTATCCGTATAAAAGACTCCCTCTAAACCGGACAAGCAAGTTTCCGAGCATCCGGCTTGCCATAATTTATCTTCTTGCGAAGACTAACTTTATGTTACCACTTGTTAGTTGTTTATTTTATTATCATGTTTTATTATATTTGA
>NZ_JAOSIT010000071.1:0-1352 GCF_030586975.1 Candidatus Phytoplasma gossypii
TAATTTTATTCAATAATTCTTCCATATTGTTAAAATTTTTTTGATTATTAATAGCTTCAATAGAATCGCGTAACACTGTTAAAATAGTACCTTCTACAGGGGAAAAAATAGAAGAATAAGCTTGTCGTACGTTAGCTGAATCCAATTCCTAGCCATACAGAAATATGGAATAATTTTGGGAAAATGCAGTCTTTTAACTGGTTTCGGATTGTCTTGGTTATGAACGTATTTTTGGCGATCCTTATTCAATTTCATTAAATTAATATCACTTATAAATTTTCTCCCATCGGCTCCGGGTGTTTCTACCCCTTTATTATTAGTACTCCGATTAAACGTAAGATAGTTATTCATCCCCCGCTTGAGTTCTTCTTTTGATGGGCGTTGTTTTAAAGATTGGTTGTAAATCTTATTTATGGTTAGCGGAAGCTTAACTCAAAATCATTCCTAGCTTCCGCGGTTGCAAGAATAAACGATCAATTACTTTTTTCTTTCACCCTATAAGAGCGATTAACTCTTTTCTGGGTAAAACGATTAACTAAATTATTCCGCATTTAGGTTTACGCTTACGACTACTAGATAGCTTCTTTATCCTTGATTATCCGGGCTTTTATTTTCGGATTGTTAAATTTAAATACCTAGTTTTAAAATTCTCCAAGTTACACTAAATTTCGACCTTAATTCCTTAGGTGAAGTATCCTCTTTTTAGAGAGGTTGATTTCAGATTTTCTTTATCTGATAAACTACTCAATACTTAAGTTTTATAATAGTAGTCTCCGGACTGTCCATTTAAGCAACTTTCGGAACAGGTTTGACAATTACCTCAATTTTCCTTCTTAGACCATTTTAGGTTTCTCCATAGAGTTATTTGGCGGCGAAGTCTTTTTGACTAATTTGCTTTCGTCGAAATTCGATTTTATGATCTGCTTTAATCTGACATTCTTTCGTTTGTCGAGTCGAACATATTCTTTCTGGATTTATTGGCCCTGGTTATTGGTTAAACAGCACGAAATTTAGATATTTTTAGAGATTTTTTATAATATAAATGTATTTTTATTTTTATATAATTTTTTAAAAAACTAAAAATATATTTAAATTTTACTAAAAATAAATAAAATTTTAAAAATATCTTAACTATTTTACTTCTTATGAATTATTGTTTATTTCTATATCAAAATTTTAAAATACTTTGCAAATTAATTTTTTTTATTATATATAAAATATTTAATCAATATTAAATCAAATATTATTGAAATTAATAAAAATAACATTTTTTTTAATTTTTTGAATCAAAAATATTTTATTTTTAAATTAAATATTTTTGATTATATTTGGCAATAATAAAAATTTGCTCG
>NZ_JAOSIT010000072.1:0-1333 GCF_030586975.1 Candidatus Phytoplasma gossypii
TAAAAAAATAATTTATTTTAGAGACGAGTTTTTTCTTTTTTTTGGTTAACTAATAAGTGAGGAGGCAAAATAATTTTGGTTTTTGTCTTGAGTAAAACTTTTATTGGACATTTAACTTTCTACAAATGGCGCAGTTCCAAAAAGTTTGGTTCACGAGAAAAGCGGAGATATTTCCGACTTAAATAGCGATCGAGATGATTATTAATATTCTTAAAAGTTGTCACAAAATATGGGTTCAGTGCGGCTTTTCGCGACATACTGATTAAAAACCCTTTTTTCTTAAAGTTTGTTGGACTTTTTTGGTTTGATAAACTGTTCTTTGATCGAAGTGTATAATACAAGGCGCTTTTAATTGGGGGGAGTTTTTAATTGTCTTTAAAACTAAATCTTGATTTTGTTGGTCGGAAACATGTGAAGCGATTATTTGGTTATTAAAAGCATCAATAATACAAAATAAATAATATTTAAACCCTTTTTATAGTTAGTTTTTAGTGGCTTATCATATTTATCCCGCTTGTTCGGATCTAGAGGATATAACTGTAAAGTTACTAATTTAGAAACATCAATTTTCCCAATTAATTTTTTGATCTGATTTTTCTTTTCATTTTGATAATTGATTTGGAAAAGGAGATAGTGGTTTTGAAGGGGGTTATTTGGACTTTTTAGGGGGGTTAAATCCGTAAGTAATAGTTTACTATGACTAGAAGATAAATTATCCTTAATTATTACTTTAATTGTCATATGTAAAGATTTTATAATTTTAAATAGCGTTTTAGCGCTATCTTAGCTTAATATACAAACACACTAACCTTGGTCAGGCCATTAAATTTAAAATAAATTTAAAATTAATATAATTAAAAGAACCAAATTATTTCTAACGCAAAGGATTTTATGATATCGATATCGATAATGATAAGAATGATATCTCGATAATATCAAATATCGATTATAATTATAATTATCGATATAAACGATATAAAATATAAAGTATCACTCCCCTTAAAGTAGGGTTTGGCAAAGAAATTAAGGGTGTCAAACGGTAACAAAGTGGTAATAAGATGGTAACTGAATGGTAACAAAGTGGTAATAATTATTTATTAATTTTTGTTTCTTTTTTATTTAAATTTGATAAATATCCAGATCTAATTTTTTTAACCCGATAGCCTTGTTTATCTTTGGCTAGAAATATTTTGATGTGTTTAAAATCTTGCTCTTTGTGATTAACAGCTAATTGAAAATCAATTTTGGGAATTTGTTCGTGATGGCTATTAATGTATTGTTTTTCTAAATTATGGCTCAAACGGCCGATTAATTGGACTTTGTTTAACATCAT
>NZ_JAOSIT010000073.1:0-1329 GCF_030586975.1 Candidatus Phytoplasma gossypii
AGGGTAATAACCTTTACATGGCGAAAGAGTTTCAATATCTTAGATTATAAGATATTAGGCGCCGGATGCTGGGAAACTTGCTTGTCCGGTTCTGTGGGGGGCTAATTGCGAATATGAAAAAAGTTATCATCATTTCTTCTTTCTAAACCGCGTTAATCTATCTCGATTATTAAAGATATAGATATTTTTTATGAACCGATTATAGGTAATAAAAAATATTTTAATCAAATTAAAAATAAATTTTTTTTAAAAGTTAAGCGTCAAGGTAAATATTTAATTTTTTTTTTAAGTAATAACTTGGTTTTAATTGGTCATTTACGCATGGAAGGTAAAATTAATTTAAATCCTATTAATTTGTGTAATAATATTTATAAACATGAATGTTGGCGATTATATTTAGATAATGATATAGTTATGAGTTATTATGATACTCGTAAATTTGGACGTTTTTTAATTTATAATTACAATGATTATTTGATTACAAGTCCTTTAAGTAAATTAGCTAAAGATCCTTTTGAAATTTTGTTAAATGATTTTTATAATAAATTACAAAAAACTAATAGAGTTATTAAACAAGTTTTATTAGATCAAAGTGTAATTTCAGGAATAGGAAATATTTATGCTAGTGAAATTTTGTTTTTAGCTCGCATTCATCCTTCTAAACCTTCATGTCATTTAAGTGGGCGCCAAAGAGGCCTAAATTTTGCGCTATCTAACCAATAGCCAGGGCCGATAAACCCTGAAAGGATATGGTCGGTTTGGTAGACGAAAGCATGCCAGATTACAGCAGACTATAAAAGCGGGTTACGACAAAAGCAAATTAGTCAAAAAGACGCCGCCACCAAATAATTCGATGGAGAAGCCTGAAATGGCCTAAGAAGGAAAATTGAAGTAATTGACAAACCTGTTCCGGAAGTTGCTTAAACGGACAGTCCAGAGACTACTGTTATAAAACTTAAGTATCGAGTAGTTTATCAGATTAAGAAAACCTGGAATCAGCCTCCTAAAGAGGATACTTCCCCTAAAGAATTAAGGTCGAAATTTAGTGTAACTTGGAGAATCCTAAAACCAAGTAATTAAATTTACTAATCCGGAAATAAAAGCCCGGATGGTCAAGGATAAAGCATCTTTTTAGTAGTCGTAAAGGTAAACCTAAATTTGGAATAATTTAGTTAATCGGCTTACCAAGAAGAGAGTTAATGACTCTTATAGGGCGAAAGAAGAAAGTAATTTATTATTTATTCAATGGTATCAAGGAAGGAGTTGATATACTATGTCAACAACGGTTTCACTAGAAACTAAACTTTCGCGAACATTGGATAAAATTCA
>NZ_JAOSIT010000074.1:0-1273 GCF_030586975.1 Candidatus Phytoplasma gossypii
ATAAAACATTCGGTTTAATAACACAACTAGAATATAATTTTTCAGGATCATAAGTTTTTTTCCAAGGTTCTTCGTTATGTGTTTGTTTGGTGAGTTCAGAAGCCTTCATGTGACCAAATTTATTAAAAACCTGATTCAAAACTTCTTTTTGTTCCTCAGTCAAGGGTGTATGACTCTTTTTGGAACAAAAATCAAAATATTTAAAAGATGGTTGAATTTCTTGTCTAAGGGCCTCCGCATAAACAACAGAAATAACAGGGCCGTAAGGCCAAGCCTCGATTGTCTCCGGGAATAAAACATTATTATATTTGGATAAATAATAACCTTGCGAGTAATAAAGTAACTTTTGAATTTTGGTTTTATTAATTTTTTTGTCTTTTTTTAGAAAAAAATCAGCAACGTCAAAAACGTTTATTTGTTTTTTATTAGTTTTTGGTAATGTTTTCATATTTATTTCCTTTCTATTCTTTATATTATATAGTTTAACATATTTTTCCCTTGGCGACTAGTTTTGGCTTTGATCAAACCATATTCTAATAATTGATCCAGATTAATCTTTTGCTTTTGACAGTAATTGAGGAAGCGAAAAGATAAGGGTTTATCAGATAAAGGGGCATAACCTAGTTTAAATTCTTTAATAGTTTCTAGAGTTAATTTTCGTTTTTGAATTAAATAAGTTAATCCTGGTTGACTTTCGTTATTGCGATTGGCATTGGCGGTTAACAAATAATGATAATAATCACGAATTTGGTTGAATAAAGGTGAAATTTCTTGAAATAATTGTTGCTTTTTGTTATTAATTTTTTGTTCGTCAATTGGTTGTTTTGGTTTCAAAGGAGGAGATGGTTGTTGCCAAGGATTAGTAGTAGTTTTCGTTATCTCTTTTTCTTGGTGTACTAAAGTTTTAAATTCTTGGGTTTTCATAAAGTTATTAATTCTAATGAGGGCTTGTGAAAAGTTTTTGCTTCCTCTCAGCGCCATATAAACATTAACAATATCATAATCTTTCCCACATTAACAAAAAAAGCCCCTTGAAAGTGGCTATGTAAATGGGTAAGACTCTCATTTGAGAGTCTTATTTTTAATTGAATAACTTGATTTTGAATTAATTTAGTACCTAAATAAATCAATATATTTCATGTTTAGGATCGAAACCGATAATATAAAAGATATTATTTATTTTTAATCCTAATAAACGACTTTGTTTTGTAGTTTTTAATTGATAAATTATTTCACCTTCTGCAAGTTTCGCGATGTTTTCAAAACCTTTATT
>NZ_JAOSIT010000075.1:0-1260 GCF_030586975.1 Candidatus Phytoplasma gossypii
ACGCAAAGGATTTTTATGATATCGATAACGATAATGATTAAGAATGATATCTCGATAATATCAAATATCGATTATCATTATCATTATCGATATAAAATATAAAGTATCACTCCTTCGAGGAGTTAATGTTGAACTAGGTTATTTAAAAAGAGAAATTGTCAGTAAAGTGTCAGTAAAGTGTCAGTAAAGTGTCAGTAAAGTGTCATTTTTTGTTTTCAGGAAGATATTTATATTTAGGATGTAACTTTTTCACCCGATAACCTTGTGGAGCTTTAGTCAAAAAAGATTTGATAAATTTTAAATCTTCTTGGCGATAATAAATAATATTTAAACCTTTCTTATAGTTAGTTTTAATAGGTTTATGATATTTATCTAACTTATTTGGATCTAGAGGATATAATTGTAAAGTTGCTAATTTAGAAACATCAATTTTGCCAATTAATGTTTTGATCTGATTTTTCTTTTCATTTTGGTAATTGATTTGGAAAAGGGGATAGTGGTTTTGAAGGCGATTATTATGGCTTTTAAGCGGGGTTAAATCCGTAAGTAATAGTTTACTATTACTAGTATCTTTAATTAAGGCGATTTTTAGTTGTTTAATTTCTTCTAATATGCGGGAATCCACAAAAAGGGTTTGATTTTTAGGACGATAATTCGCCTCTTGATAAGTATTTTTCTTTTTGGAATGGACAACAATGGTGAGATTAATTAAATCAGTTTTTAAGCTGATTAACAAGTTTTTAATGGGGATTAAGTCATTGGGAGTGGTTTGGTTATTTCTCCCCCCCATACTAATTTCTTGATGGGTGTTGTTTTTCATCTTTTGTCTCCTTTTAGTTAAATTTGTTAAATAAAAAAAATAAAAACCTTAAATAGTTAAATTGAGGTAAAATCAATAACTAATTTATTCTTTAATAACTACTTTGTCTTCACCAAAATAACGAATCGCTAAATCGACTAGGTTATTCTTTTTCGCCTCTTCATAAGTGAGGTAAGGGTCTAA
Source organism: Candidatus Phytoplasma gossypii (assembly GCF_030586975.1). Lineage (NCBI taxonomy): Bacteria > Bacillati > Mycoplasmatota > Mollicutes > Acholeplasmatales > Acholeplasmataceae > Candidatus Phytoplasma > Candidatus Phytoplasma gossypii. The sequence goes on from NZ_JAOSIT010000075.1 coordinate 1,004, forward strand.
AAAACATTTTTGATAAACTGCCTTACCATATTGGCGGATTAAATCATCGACATCTTTACAAGTTTGGTCGTAAGGGGGTAAAATTCTTCGGATTTCATAAGGAATTTGTTGGGAAGTTAGTTGTTCGCCCAAAACTTCACTCCGTTTTTGACCTGTTTCGTCATTATCTAAGGCAATAATCACCTTAATCTTTTCTTTTTTAATAATTTCTAGTTGGGATTGAGAAAGTAATTGGGCAACACAAATGAGACCAACCA
>NZ_JAOSIT010000076.1:0-1164 GCF_030586975.1 Candidatus Phytoplasma gossypii
AGTTCTTGAGAGAGAGTAAATTAGGGAAAGCCGGATGCTGGGAAACTTGCTTGTCCGGTTTGGACGGGGGCTGATTGTAAATAAAACAGCAAATATAAATCGCTGCATAAAACGCAATTAATCTATCCGTATTAATATATCGATTTAATTTTAATTATAAAATCGAACATTATTTATTAAATTGTGATACTTTAGAACAAGAAGTTTTAAAAACCTTTATGAAAAATAGAAATCAAACTTTTCCCTTAACTAATCAATCTTCAATTACTAAAAAATTTTTAAATTTAAATATCTTAATTAAAATAAAAGATGATGAAGTTAATTCAGAACATGGAATTTATTTATTAAATAAGAATATTTTTAATTTAGTTATAAAAAATAATAAATTAAAACAAATATATTTAGAAATTAATTAAATATATTTTTAATTATTATTAAAATTTAAAGGTATGTCTAAAAATGAAAAATCAAATAGAAATTATAGCTTATTATGAACCTAAATTACAAGATATAGGGATTATTTATAAAGGCTTAAAAACAAAGCTTAATTCCGCATTTGCAAATAGTTCGGAAATTAGTAATCCTAAAGAATTATTTTGTTTATCTTTATTAATGTGTTTTTATAAAACTGCACGTAAATATTTAAATCATTCTGATTTTAAAATAAAAATTTTGTGTCATAGTTGTATTGATGAAAAAGGATTTTATTTTGATATTATTTTAGTGTGCGGTATTAAAGATTTATCGATCGCTGAAACACAAGATATTATGAACTTTATTCATCAAAAATGTCCTATTTCGCGAATGTTAAATAATTATCAATATTTTCAAATTAAACCTACATTATATAAAGATTTTTGATACAACTGAATTATTGTATTTATTATATGGGCGCCAAAGATGCCTAAATTTCGCGCTATCTAACCAATAGCCAGGGTCGATAAACCCTGAATGGAGATGGTCGGTTTGACAAACGAAAGAATGTCGGATTATAGCAGACCATAAAAGCTGGTTGCGACGAAAGCAAATTAGTCAAGATGACTCCGCTACCGAATAATTCGATGGAGAAGCCTGCAATGGCCTAAGAAGGAAATTGAGGTAATTAACAAACCTGTTCGGAAGTTGCTTAAACAAACAGCCAGAGACTACTATATACAAATTTCG
>NZ_JAOSIT010000077.1:0-1161 GCF_030586975.1 Candidatus Phytoplasma gossypii
CTTATGAAATGACTTTAGCAGAAAATTTAAGTCGCTTCTTAGCGAACTTAACCCAAATCCCCCTCGAAGTTATTTTCACCAAAAACTGGGAAGAGACAGGCATTTCCCCTGCCCTTTACACGGAAAGGATGAGAATAGCCAAACCCTTCTTGAACAATCTCCAGATTACTTTCAGCTATGATCCTACCAAAAACATTGATTATGTCCTGGATTTAGTTTATCGGCGCCATTTAGAACAACAAATAGAGATTGTGGTGATTGATCATCTCCAAATTACCAAAGCCGCTCATCATTTAGAAAATGATCGGCTGGCCATTGACGAAATTATGACGAAATTAAAAAAACTGGCTGTGGAATTAAAGATTGTTATTATCATTCTCTCCCAATTTTCCCGCGATACTTACCATAATTATTCAGGAAAATCCCCTGCGATTACCGCTTTAAAAGGGAGTGGCGGCATTGAAACCAATTCCGATCTGGTCTTAATGATGGCGGAATTCCAACCGAAATTAAGTAAAACCCGCGAAAAGCCTTTTAATATTTATAATTGTGATTGCCGACAATTATATGCTAAAGCGCGTGGTCATGAATCCCAAAAAATCATTGAATTAGCCATTAAAAAGAATCGGAGTGGCGCCAAAAAAGACTTGCTTTATCATTTTGAAATGACTACCCAAACCTTTCAAGAAATCGGTTATGTTTTACCTTATGCTGAAGATGATGATGAAGATGATTAAGGAGTTTTTGAAATTATGTATTATCAAGAACAAATAAAACGCATCCAAAACCACTTTCCAATGATTGTTTTGTTAAAAAAATTAAAAATTTTACCTCAAAACTTTAATATTAACCACCGTTTCCCTTGTCCCCTTCATCAAGGAAAGAATCCCACTTGTTGCCATTTCACTTCCACTAACAAAATTCATTGTTGGAAATGCGGGAAAGATTATGATATCGTTGATGTTTATATGGCGCTGAGAGGAAGTGAAAACTTTTCACAAGCCCTCATTAGAATTAATAACTTTATGAAAACGCAAGAATTTAAAACCTTAATCCACCAAGAAAAAACAATAACAAAAACCACTACTCCCCTTTGGAAACAATCATATCATCCTCTAAAACCAAAACAACCAATTGACGAACAAAAAATTAATAACAAAA
>NZ_JAOSIT010000078.1:0-1151 GCF_030586975.1 Candidatus Phytoplasma gossypii
ATGATGACATATTCTTTAATCCGAGATTTGAATTCTTTGTCTATATTTTCATTTATTTGTTTAGAAGTCCTAACTTCTTGTTTTAAATTATCATCTTCTTGACGTTTTTGATAATCAACTATTCTTTGTTGACAATCTTTTTCATCCGCTTCCAGTTTCGCTAAATCACGGTCAATTCAAGCACGAATAAATGGATAATTTTCTTCCGACATCATTTTAAGGACCCATCAGCATTACAAAAGAGTTCTTGGGCTAAATGAACGATACGGTGGGTTTCATGAAACGCATAACCTACTTTGGCCATCGTTCCTGCGGCTTTTTTTCGTAACTCCACCACCTATGGCTCTTAACATACCACGACCTCCGAAGGCTTCCATATAAAGTTTGGCTCCTCCCAAAAAGGCATCACAAAGATTACCAAAACTAAGTTCATGTCTTTTATCCAAATCATCTAAAGCGGTTCTAGAGGTGAACTGTTTCGTTTTTTTAGACAATTTTTGATTTAAAAATTATGCTTGAAGACTAAAATTAAGTTGCTAATTTCCTATCTTTTCAAATCAAAGAAATATTGTTTGCGTTCAAAAAAGTGTCTAAACTTTTTTTGATAATTCTTTTGTTTCCAGAGATATTTTTTTATATTTTATCTGATCACTATATAGTTAGGTAAAAAAAGTGAAAAACCTGATAAAAAAATGAAAAGAAAATGATATTTTTAAAGAATATGTCATCATTATTGATAAATTAACCGAAAAACAAAAAGAAGTTTCAAAAACTTCTAAATTATTTACAGATAAATATCATTTAGAAGAAAAATTAGAAAATAAAAATGAAGAAATAAATGTCAAAAAATAAGAACTAAAACAAAAAAATCCCAGTTATTCTCATGCTCAACAAAGTTTCATAGAACAACAAAAAAACAAAAAAATATGCTAAATTCTCTCAACCAATTATCAATAAATAATGATGAAAATTGATTTCATCATTATTTTCTTTCAACATTTTTTGCTTAAGGTGATATAATAACTTTATATTCTAAATTTCTAAATTTGATAATAATATCTCTTATTATCGGAAAGGTTCAGAAATTAATGAATCCGAAAAAAGATATAAAAAATCATAATTCTATTATGAAATATAAAAAAAAATATGAT
>NZ_JAOSIT010000079.1:0-1105 GCF_030586975.1 Candidatus Phytoplasma gossypii
TTGTTATCCCTTATTTTATATAATGAAAGGTTATCGAACACATTTTTTAAAAAATAAAAATATTTTTAATAATGTTAATCATTCAAATCGAACCGTTTATTTTCATTTAAACGCTTTTGTTATTGCATTTTTGGTTTTTTTCTTACATTTGTGTTCCTTTAAGATTTAATTTTTAAAATTCTTTAAGTAATAATTCGATAATTGAGACAAATTATTTAATTTTTAAATAAGATATATTCCATCCTTGGAAAGGTTATTAACTTAAAAATTAAAGTTAATTTAATGATTTAAATAAATTAAAAACAAAATTGTTGTTTCCAAAAAGCAATTTTATGATATCGATAATGATTAAGAATGATGATACGATAATATCAAATATCGATTATCATTATCATTATCGATATAAAATATCAAGTATCATTCCTTTGAGAAGCTAATGTTGAACTAGGTTATTTAAAGAGAGAAATTGTCATAAAAGTGTCAGTAAAGTGTCAGTAAAGTGTCAGTGAAGTGTCAGTGAAGTGTCATAAAAATGTCATTTTTTATTTTTAGGAAGATATTTATATTTAGGATGTAACTTTTTCACCCGATAACCTTGTGGAGCTTTAGTCAAAAAAGATTGGATAAATTTTAAATCTTCTTGACGATAATAAATAATATTTAAACCTTTCTTATAGTTAGTTTTGATAGGTTTATGATATTTATCTAACTTATTTGGAGCTAGCGGATATAATTGTAAAGTTACTAATTTAGAAACATCAATTTTCCCAATTAATTTTTTGATCTGATTTTTCTTTTCGTTTTGATAATTGATTTGGAAAAGGGGATAGTGGTTTTGAAGGCGGTTATTATGGCTTTTAAGCGGGGTTAAATCCGTAAGTAATAGTTTACTATTACTAGTATCTTTAATTAAGGCGATTTTTAATTGTTTAATTTCTTCTAATATGCGTGAATCCACAAAAAGGGTTTGATTTTTAAGACGATAATTCGCTTCTTGATAAGTATTTTTCTTTTTGGAATGGGCAACAATGGTGAGATTAATTAAATCGGTTTTTAAGCTGATTAAAAAGTTTTTAATGGGGATTAAATCATTGGGAGTGGTTTG
>NZ_JAOSIT010000008.1:0-21284 GCF_030586975.1 Candidatus Phytoplasma gossypii
TAAGATTTTTAGTTTCTAACCTGCATAAGTGGATTATGAGGGACAGTGTTTGGTGGGCAGTTTGACTGGGGCGGTCGCCTCCTAAAAAGTAACGGAGGCGTTCAAAGGTTCCCTCAAAATGGTCAGAAATCATTTTTAGAGCGTAAAGGTATAAGGGAGCTTGACTGTGAGACCTACAAGTCGAGCAGGGACGAAAGTCGGACTTAGTGATCTTGCGGTACCGAATGGAAGGGCCGTGACTCAACGGATAAAAGCTACCCTGGGGATAACAGCCTTATCGCCCCCGAGCGTTCACAGCGACGGGGCGGTTTGGGACCTCGATGTCGGCTCATCGCATCCTGGAGCTGGAGCAGGTTCCAAGGGTTGGGCTGTTCGCCCATTAAAGCGGTACGCGAGCTGGGTTCAGAACGTCGTGAGACAGTTCGGTCTCTATCCGTCGTGGGCGTTGGAAATTTGCGAGGAACTGTCCCTAGTATGAGAAGACCGGGATGGATATACCGCTGGTGCACCAGTTGGTTCGCCAGAGCCATAGCTGGGTAGCTAAGTATAGTTAGGATAAACACTGAAAGCATCTAAGTGTGAAGCCTCCCTCAAGATGAGATTTCCCTAAGAGATCCCTGAAAGACGATCAGGTTGATAGGCTAGAAGTGGAAGAGTAGTGATATTTGGAGCTGACTAGTACTAATAGATCCAACGACTTTGATGATAGCTGGAAAAAATAACTAGAATTTGCCTAGTTTTGAGAGATTCCGGGTGATTTAACACAGGGGTTCCACCTGTTCCCATCCCGAACACAGCAGTTAAGACCTGTGGTCCCCACAATAGTAATTTATTTGAATTGCCAAGATAGGGGTTTGCCCGGAATTATTTGTAGTAGAGAATTAGCTCAGCTGGGAGAGCATCTGCCTTACAAGCAGGAGGTCGGGGGTTCGATCCCCTCATTCTCTACCAAACCAAAAAAAACTTCCATATTATAATAGGTATAATAGAATTATTATAATAATTTATATTTGTGCCTATGTAGCTCAGTTGGTAGAGCATCTGACTGTTAATCAGAATGTCCTAGGTTCGATCCCTAGCATAGGCGCCATTTAAAATTTTTTTCAAAAGTAGTTTGTGATATTTTTCGCATTTATTTTAGAAAAAAGGGGATTTTCATGACTTTAAAAGTGTTTGAAACTACTTTTGAAAATAATTTACTTATTGTAGAGATTAATAAATTAGCTAAACAAGCTAATAGTTCTGTTTTAATTCGTTATAAAGATACTGTTTTATTGAGTGTTTTAGTTATCGGAAATAATGAAGTTTGTTTAGATTACTTACCTTTGATGATTTTTTATCAAGAAAAATTTTACGCAGCAGGAAAAATACCTGGAAATTTTTCAAAACGAGAAGGAAAACCTTCTGATGTAGGAATATTGAATGCTCGTTTGATAGATAGAACATTAAGACCTTTATTTAATAAAAATTTTAATAAAGAAATTCAAATCATAAATACTATTTTAAGCAATGATGATAGTTGTAATAATGAAATTTTTGGTATTTTAGGTAGTTCTTTGGCTGCTTTAATTTCTAATGTTCCTTTTTATAAAGCTGTTTCAGCGGTTTGTGTGGGTCGAGTGAATAATCAATTTATTATTAATCCTAATCCTCAACAAAAGAATATTTCTGATTTATGGTTAGTTTTAAGCGGAACTAAAGAAAAATTAAATATGATAGAAGTTAGTTCTAAAGAAATTTCAGAAAAAGATTTAATATCAGCTATGATATTTGGTCATAATTTTATTAAAAAATTATGTATTTTTCAGGAAGAAATTATAAATAATTTAAATATCATTAAAAATATTGATCTGACAAATAATTATGATATTAATTTATATAATAAATTTAAATTTAAATATTTTGAGATTGTAAAAAACACTTTACAAACAGAAATTAATGAAAAATTTATTAAAAAAAATTTTTCAGATACAATTAATAATCTTAAACATTTTATTTTGGAAAAATATATAGAAGATAAAGATTTTGCGATTGATAATGATATATTCCAGACTTTTATAGTTAGTTGTGAAAATCATAAATTAGAAAAAATAAAAAAACAATTTATGCATTTTTTTGATGATTTATTAACTGATATAATGAGAGAAATGGTTTTACAAGGAAAACGAAGAATTGATGGGCGAACTTTAAATAAAATTCGATCTATTGAAACTGAAGTAGGCATTTTGCCACGTACTCATGGATCAGCTATTTTTTCTCGTGGTGAAACTCAAAGTTTAGCAGTTGTGACTATTGGTGCTTTAAGTGAATGTAAATTGATAGATGATCTGAGCGAAGAAGATAAAGAATCTTTTATTGTTCATTATAATTCTCCGCCTTTTGCTGTAGGTTCTATAGGTAAATATATGATGCCTTCTAGAAGAGAAATTGGGCACGGTATGTTAACTAAAAAAGCTTTATCTCATGTACTTCCTATGGAAAAAGATTTTCCTTATACTATTAGAGTAGTATCAGAAATTTTAGAGTCTAATGGTTCATCTTCACAAGCAACTATTTGTGCAGCTTCTATGGCTTTGATGGATGCAGGAGTTCCTTTATTAAGACCTGTAGCAGGTTTAGCAATGGGATTATTTTTTTCTAGCGAAAATGATTATGTTATTTTAAGCGATATTCAAGGGTTAGAAGATCAAAAAGGTGATATGGATTTTAAAATCGCCGGAACTGTTCAAGGCATTACGGCCGCGCAAATGGATATTAAAATAGAAGGCATTAGTTTTGATATTTTACAAGAAGTTTTAGAAAAAGCTCGTTTGGGTAGAATAGAAATTTTAAAAAAAATGAATATGACTATTCAAAAACCTAGAGAGAATATGTCTGTTTATGTACCTAAAGTCAAGATGATTACTATTCCTGTAGATAAAATTCGCGATATTATTGGTGTTGGTGGTAAAATTATTAATCAAATTATTGATACTTATGATAATGTTAAAATTGATATTCAACAAAATGGCAATATATTTATTATGCATAATAGCGAAAATATTGTTAATCAAGTATCTAACTATATTTTAAATTTAGTAGATGAAATCAAAATAGGTAAAGTCTATGAAGTCACTGTTATGAAAATTTTATATGATAAAAAAAATGGTCATTCTTTTGCTGCTATAGTTCAGATTTTTCCTGGAATTGAAGGTTTTATTCATATTAGTAAATTATCAAATATTAAAGTTGAGTGTGTAGAGGATGTTGTTTCGGTAGGACAAAAAGTTTTAGCTAAATGTGTTTTTATAAATGAAAAAGGTAAAATTGATTTATCTTTAGTTTGGGACAAATAATTATTTTTAATAAATACTTAATTTTTAAAAAATTTGTTAAAATGATTATTGATAAGAATAATGGAAGGTGATCGAAGTTAGATTTTTTTAAAATTTAAAAATTTCTGATTTAGGAAAGTCCATGTTAGCACATAGGGCGCCAAAGAGGCCTAATTATCTTGTCATTTTACCAATGACCAGTGCGATAAACACTGAAAGGATAAGAACGGTTCCTAAAAGGAAACTCTTAGGAATTACAGCAGTTCTTAAAAGCGGATTGAGACGAAGTAGTTAGTCAAGATGATACCGCCACCGAATGGTTCCAAGGAAAAGCCTGTAATGGCCTAAGAAGATAAAAGAAGATGTAATTAACAAACCTGTTCGTAAACTACTATAAGCGGACAGTCCAGAATCTATCAATTTAGTATGTGGATTTGATAGTTTATTAATTAAAATCTGGAATTTCACCATTCATACAATGGTTACTTCTCCTAAAGAACCAAGGTAGATATTTAGAGCAACTTGGAGAATCCTAAAACTATGTAATTAAATTTACAAATCAGGATATGAAAGTCCTGATAGTCAAGGATAAAGAATCTTTTTAGTAGTCGGAGGAGTAAAACTTGATTTGGAATAATTAAGTTAATCGCCCTCCCAAGATGAAGGTTAACGACCTTTATAGGGCGAAAGAAGAAAGTAATTTATTGTTTATTTATTGAGACCGCGGAAGGTATAGGTAAAACCTATAAATGATTTTATGATTTTGAGTCATTAAAATCGAGGATTCTACGGACAATGAATGAGATTCATGACTAGTCTTTAAAACAATACCCATCAAAACAAGAACATATTTTTGTATGACAAGGAATTTAAGTTAACTAACTTACTTAAATTATCTAACCGAATATAGTTGTTTAAGGGGCGCTAGTAGGTAAATAAAAAAACCTTCATTGCTAGATTCCGAAGGAAGCTCAATCATCGACTAAGATGGGGGGATAAACAAAAGTTGAGTTATGGGATAACTTGTCCTAGAAAAGAATCAAAAGAATGAGAAACTATAAAGGTGAAATAACCGAAATAGTTATCAATCTGAATCTCTTCAAAGGACAAACGAAATTAACTAACAGTTTAACATTACAAAAATGCGAGGTTTGTTAGTTGGAAAATCAATCCCTTGAAATTCACCATATCGGAACCATTAGATACTCTAATTGGAGAAGCGCGGTGAACAAAAAAACTGTACTTTGTCAAGTTTGTCATAGCAAGAGGACCAACCAACAAATGAATGATATTATAATATTCGAAAAGAACACAAGGTCAAGAATAAGCATTTAACCAGTGGTGACACGAAATTAAACCCTGAAAAGGGATAAATTATGGAAAGCGGTGTGCTTGGAAACTTGCTCGCACCGTTTGGACGGGGGCTGTTTGTAATATTTGATAGGGAAATAAACCTTATTAAGGAAACGCAAATAATCTATCCGTATCTTGGGAAATGTATGTAGTGTTTGTGCTTAAGAAAAAAATAACTTAAGGCATTTAAATTTATTTAAATGACGGCTTTGAAGTTCTAAGAACTTATTTTATAAATTAATAAGTTTATGAATGTAAAAATAAAGTGCCACAGAGACGAATTGATTAGAAATAATCAAGTGAAACGCGGTAAACCCCTCAAGCTAGCAACCCAAAAAAAGGTAGGGGCATATAAAAGTTAATATTCCCTTTATAAGAAAAATTAATTTTTATACTATTTTAAAAATAGAGATAAATGATCACACTTATTAATTAAATAAGAACAGAACATGGCTTATGCACATTATTTTCTTATCATAAGAATCTTTTTTGCAAAAAAGATTCTTTTTTTATTTATATTTATTACAATCATTAATGAAAAAAATATAATAGTATAATAGTATAGGTTATGATTTATAAAGTAGGAGTTTTAAATTATATGAATAAAGAAGATATAACGGAACAAGAAGCGATTAGAAGAATTAAGTTAGATAATTTAAAGAGAAACAATATAGAGCCTTTTTGTAATAAATTTACAGAAACTAACTCAATTAATTCTTTATTGTTGAAATATAAATCTTGGACAGTTAATCAATTAGAACGAGATCAAATTTTAGTATCTGTGGCTGGTAGAATTATTTTAAAAAGGATACAAGGTAAAGCTGGTTTTGCTAATATACGTGATTTTGAATTTGATATACAAATTTATGTACGACGCGATAATATTACGGAAAAAGAGTTTCAAATTTATAGTTGGTCTGATTTGGGGGATATTATTGGTGTTACAGGTGTATTATTCAAAACTAATAAAGGGGAATTAACTATTAAAATTTTTAAATTGGTAATGTTAAGTAAAAGTTTAAGACCGTTGCCTGATAAATACAAAGGTTTACAAGATAAAGAAATAATGCGTAAAAAACGTTATTTAGATTTAATTGTTAATCAGCGATCTCGTAAAACTTTCGTTGATAGATCGAAAATTATTCGTTTTCTCAGAGATTTTTTTAATAATGAAAATTTTTTAGAGGTCGAAACCGCTGTATTAAATTCTTGTGTAGGCGGCGCTAATGCTAGACCTTTTGTTACTTATCATAATAGTTTATCCACTAATTTTTATTTAAGAATTGCTACAGAAATTTCTTTAAAAAAATTAATTGTTGGTGGTATGAAAGCTATTTATGAAATAGGCAAAGTATTTCGTAATGAAGGTATTGATGCTAGTCATAATCCCGAATTTACAACTATAGAAGCTTATTTAGCTTATGCCGATATGAATATTATGATGTCTTTGGTAGAAAAATGTTTAAAAGATATTTGTTATAAACTTTTAGGTAAATTAGAATTTAATTATCAAGGGAATTTGATTAAATTTGATCATTTTTATAAATATGATATGATAGAAATTATTAAACAAAAAACTAATATTGATTTTAATAAGAATATATCTTTATCATCATGTCAAGAGTTGGCTCGAAAACATAATATTTCTTTGGAAGATTTTTATGAAAAAGGTCATATTATAGTTGCTTTTTTTGAAAAATTTGTAGAACCAGATTTGATTCAACCTACTTTTATTTTTAATTATCCTATAGAGGTAAGCCCTTTGGCTCAAGTAAATCCGCAAAATCCACAATTAACTGAAAGATTTGAATTATTTGTGGCTGGTAAGGAATTGGTAAATGCCTTTAGCGAATTAAATGATCCTATTGAACAAAGAAAACGTTTTGAAGAACAAATATTGCAAAAAACATTAGGTAATGATGAAGCTCATGAATTAGATGAAGATTTTATAGAAGCTTTAGAATATGGAATGCCTCCTACTGGCGGTTTAGGTATAGGAATAGATCGTTTAATAATGTTATTAACTGATAATTCTAATATTCGTGATGTGATTTTATTTCCTCATTTAAAAAAATAATATAGGATTTATCGTAATATTATAATTCATTAATTATTAATTTGTTGTTTTATTTTATTTGCAAAGGTTTGATAATAATGAAAAATTTATTTTTATTTTGTAAAATAAAAAAATTATTTTTATATTTTTTACAGATTATAAATCATTCTCAGATTTATTCTAATATTTATTACGATAATATGGATAATATTTATATTATTAAATTAGCTGATAAAATTATAGAAAAATTTTCATTATCAGAAATTACAATTAATATTGAATTTTTACAAGAACATTTATTATATTATCTTCAAGAACAAGAATCTTTTTTCCCTACCCAAGAATATAATTTGTATATGATTATAATATTTTTGGAATCTTTTTATTTTGCTGAATTTCAAATACTAAATAATGATGAAAATACCAATATTTTGGATTTTTTTGAAACAGAGTATGATAAACGAAATTTAAAAAAAGTTTTGAATTAAAAATTTTTAATTTTGCAGTTGAGGATTTTATATTTTAATTTTAATATATAAGTTATTTTAGATTGAATATAATTGGTTATTGTAAGTAAGAGAGTGTTTTATTTTTTATGACGGGAGTTTTTTATTTACAAAGTTTTTATAGTATTAAAAAAAGTGTTCATTCTGTAGAATCTTTGGTTAAAAAAGCTTTTGAAAGTAAATATAATTTTGTCGCTTTAAGTGATTTTGAAAATTTATATGGAATGATGCAATTAATTAATTTTTGTCACCAATATAATATTAAACCTATTATAGGTGCGCAAATTTATATTTACTTTGATCTTTTGAAATATCGTGATGTTAAAATTAGTTTTTTGATTTATGCTTTTGATAATAATGGTATTAACAATTTAATTAAAATTTTAAATTTTATCGAATTAAATAGTAAAATTACTTTAACAGAATTTCAAAAATTTCGAGATGGTATTTTTGGTATTTTATCTAATTTAGATTTTATTTTATGTGATATTTTAAAAGATAAAATTATAGATCTGACTAATTATGAAAATGAAAATTTTATTTTGGAAACTTTTCGATATTTTAAAATAAATATTAACCATTTATTTTTTGGATTTTCTTTGCAATCTTTTTTATTACAAGATTATGCTGGTTTTTTTTTGAAGATAGTTAAAAAATTAAATTTAAAAGTAGTTTTAGTTAATAAGACTAATTATTTGTCTTCAGAAGAAAAATTAATTTATGAATATTTATGTAAAATAAGTAATTATCAAAATGATAATCGAAAATTTATTAATTTTAATCACAACAATGAACAAATGGAGTTAGATGTTAAATTTATTGATCAAAAAAAAATTCAAGAACGTTATCAACTTTATAATCTTAATGATTATGAATTATTTCTTGATTTAGAAACATTTTTATCAACGATTAAATATAATTTTGTTTTTCCTTCGGCCGTATGTTCGTTTAAAAATGATTTATCTTGTGATAAGTTTGAATATTTACAAACAAAAGCTAATATTTTTTTAACAAGTTATTTGCAAAAAAATATAAATTTAGAAAAACATATTTTTTATATTCAGCAATTGCAAAAAGAATTAATGTTAATTAATCAAATGCATTATGTTGATTATTTTTTGATTGTTTTTGACTTAATACAATATGCTAAAAATCAAAAAATTTTGATAGGTCCCGGAAGAGGTTCTTCGGTTGGTTCTTTGTTATGTTATTGTTTAGGAATTACTGAGATTGATCCTTTGAAATATAATTTAATTTTTGAGAGATTTTTGAATTTTAAAAGAACGACTGTTCCTGATATAGATATAGATGTTCCTGACAATCAAGTTGTTACACTAATGCAATATCTTGTAGATAAATATGGAATGGAACATATCGCTAATTTAATTACTTTTCAAAAATATTCCGAAAATTCGTTTCGTCTAGATTTAGAGTTTCTTCAACAAAATGGTATTGAAATGGATATAAAGTCCATTTGTTCTGAATTTTCATCTATTATTAAAGGGATTCCTAGATTAGTTGGTACTCATCCTTCGGGAGTAGTTTTTACTAAAGCAGATTTGTCTCAACATTTACCTATTCAAAAAAATTCTAATAATTCTGTGATATTATATCGTTTGCAATTCGATCATAAACAGTTAGAAAAATTAGGTTTTATTAAATTAGATTTGTTAAAGTTACGAAATCTTTTTTTAATTAATAAAATTTTAAATTTGATTGAACAAAAAGGCAAAATTAAAATTAATTTAGCCAATATAGCGTTCAACGACGTTAATACTTATAATATATTGCAACAAGGAAATACAAAATATATTTTTCAATTAGAATCTGTTTCTGCTATGAAAGTGATAAAACTTATTAAACCTAAAACCTTTGAAGATTTGATTGTTGTTTTATCTTTTAATAGACCTGGTGCTATAAAATTTGTAGATCTTTATATAAACAATAGAATTAATAAAAAAGTAAATTTTACTGGTATAGATGTTGTAGACAATATATTACGTGATACTTATGGTATTGTTTTATATCAAGAACAAATAATGAGAATAGCTTCAGAATTTTCAGGTTATGATTTGGGTCAAGCAGATTTATTTATGAGACAAATTATGGCTAAATCTTCTGAAGATAGTAATGTTAATTTAAAAAAAAGATTTATAGATCAAAGCGTTCTATATCGAAGAACAGCAGAATCAGCTAGTAAAGTTTATGATTATATTTCAAAATTTTCTAATTATATTTTTAATAAAAGTCACGGTGCAGCTTATGCTTTGATTAGTTACAGAATGGCTTATTTGAAAGCTAATTATTTGCTTTATTTTGGAATGGTTTATTTAGAAGAAGATCCTTATGATTATGTAACCATTCAACAATGGTTATCACAAATAAAAAAATATATAAAAATTCAAAAACCTAATATTTTATATAGCAATATTAGTAGTTGTCTAATTTTGGATGATAAACTTTTTTTACCTTTAAATTTTATTAAAGATATGAATTTAGAAATGTGTAAGATTTTGATACAAGAGCGTTCTATAAAAAAATTTGAAAATTTTTATGATTTTAAAATGAGATTAAGGGAAGTTTTAAATAAGGAATTATTGCAAAAATTGATTTTTGCTGGAGCATTAGATAATGCATTCGATTTAACTCGTGTACAAATGCTTCAAGATTGTGATTTGGATTATATAGAACATAGTCAATATTTAACTAATTTTTGTAAAAAAAAATCGAAAGATAATAAGTATAATCAAGATATTTTAAATTATAAGTTCCAAAATTCTTTTAAATTAAAATTAGATATGGTAGATGAATAATAATTTTAGCAAATAGGAGGTAATAATCAATTTTGTTTAATAATAAGTGTGATGTTGTTTGGGCATATTTAATAGATAGTAAATTTTGGCAAAAAAAATGGGTTATTATTTTATTTTATATCTTAAATATTTTAAGTTTTTTATTAATTATTTCTTGGAAGTTAAATAATAGAACTGTTTACATAAATAATCAAATCAATTTTTCTAATGTTTTTGATAGTCATCGAATATATCAATATCAAATTAATGATCCTCAAGAATTAGAAGAAACTATTATTTATTTAAAATCTATGTTCATTTTTATTATTCAGGGTATTTTTGTTTTTAGTTCGAAAAAAGGATTTTTAGGAATTACTTTAGGTACTTTTGTAGGAGCGTTTGTAGGTTTAGGATTAGCCATGGTTTATCCATCGATTATTTATTTATTAGAATTAATTTATAAAGGGATTTTTAAAATTTAAAGGAAATAATATTTAAATTACAATAATTTAAGAAATTAATTTTGTAATTAATATTTTTTTATGTTTATGCGATTATCTAATAATTTTATATTACGTAAAGTTGTCTTAGTAAGTTATTTTCTTTCTTTAGCTATTTTTATAGATTTATTTAGCGAATTTTTAACTCCTTTTTTATTTTTACCTTTAGGTGGTCGAATATTTAAATTTTCTTTGATTATTTTCTGTTTATCAGGTATTTATAATAATTTTTTAACACATTTATTAATTTGTAGTTTATATGCAGTTTTTCATTTAATAAAAAGTTATAATTTTTTATTATCTTTAAATCAATTATTTTTATTTACTAGAATTCAATTATTTTTGTCTTGCATTTTTGATTATATTGTGCCTGATTTATTATTGAGTTTAGTTGGGGTTTTTATCAATAAAAAAACATTTATTACCGAAAATAAAAAAAATATTTTTTCGGGTCTATTATTAGTATATTTTTTGAGAAGTTGTTGTTTTTTTATTTCGAGTTATTGGGTTTACGCTCATATGCAATTATCTTTAGTTAATGTTTGGTATAATTGGTTATTTAATTTATTGCATTTTCAAAATTTAAATGAAAAAATATGGTTAATTTGTTTCACTTATTGTTTCATTGTTTTTATTTTTAATTTTATTTTCATCAATATCTTTTTGTTTTTGATTTTATCCAAAATTACTTCTTTTTTTGATAAATATTTATAAAATTTTCTTTTTTTAATGTTAAAATAATTAGTATAGTTAAATTAAATTTCTTTTATTATTTATGTTATGAATTGATTTTTAGTGTTGATTAATTTTTTGATTTAATTTAATCAATATTTATATTGAAGAGGTGAGGGCGCCAAAGAGGCCTGAATTTCGCGTTATCTAACCAATAGCCAGGGCCGATAAACCCTGAAAGGAGATGGTCGGTCTAGTAAACGAAAGAATGCTGGATTATAGCAGACCATAAAAGCGGGTTGCGACAAAAGCAAATTAGTCAAGACGACCCCGCCACCGAATAATTCTATGGATAAGCCTGAAATGGCCTAAGAAGGAAATTGATGTAATTTCAAAACCTGTTTGGAAGTTGCTTAAACGGACAGTCCAGAGTCTACTAGTATATTTCACCTGTACTGGGTAGTTTATCATGTAACGAAAATCTGGAGTCAATCTTGCTAAAGAGGATACTTCCCCTAAAGAATTAAGGTCGAAATTTATGGTAACTTGGAGAATCCTAAAACCAAGTAATTAAGTTTACTAATCCGGAAATAAAAGCCCGGACGGTCAAGGATAAAGAATCTTCTCAGTAGTCGTAAAGGTAAACCTAAATTTGGAATAATTTAGTGAATCGTCTTACCAAGAAGAGAGTTAATGACTCTTATAGGGCGAAAGAAGAAAGTAATTTACTATTTATTCAATGGCATCAAGGAAGGGGTTGATATTATGTCAACAACGGTTTTATCAGAAACTAAACTTTCGCGAACATTGGATAAAATTCAATATTGTTCATCAAACGGTTACTCTTTAAAAAGAGAACTCCAGCTGGGAATGAATAATTTTTATAATACGTTGAAGAATCGCGGCCAACAAAGGAGCGGGTATCCCCGGAATTGATGATGAAACCATTAATGGTATTAATTTAGAGACGCTAGAGAGATACCATTAGGAATACGTCAACAATGGTTACCGCCCCCCAAACCAGTTAAAAGAATTCTCATTCCTAATGATAATAAAAGAACCAGACCCTTGGGTTTTACCCATCATCAAAAATCGGCTAATACAAAAATGTCTCGAACAACTCTTAACTCCCTGTTTTGAAAATATTTTTTTAGCATGGAGCTTGGGATTTAGAACCACAAAATCTTGTCATGACGCCATCAAACGTGTCAAACAAAGATTCATAGGAATTGATTACAAAATCAAAAAATTGACTTAAAAGGTTACTTTGATACGATCAATCATGAAATTCTCATGAGAACCTTAAATCAGTTCATCAGAAAGAATAAAACCCTATAAATTAATTAACAAATGGTTAAAAGCTGGGTTCATTAAGGATGGTATCAAATACGAATCTTTATCAGATTCTCCCCAAGGAGGGATTATTTCCCCTTTGATGGCGAATGTATATTTACATTACATCGACCTTAAAATGGCTGAACTGATCAAAGAAGGAAAACCAATTTGGAAGAATAATCCAGGGTATGGGAAGGCATGGTCTATCTAAAAACCAACACCACAAACTGGAGTTTGATATTCTTATCAACCTAAATCCAAAACCAAGATTTGAATATATCCGTTACGCTGATGATTTTATCATTGGCGTCAAAGGAGAATTCAACAAAGCCGAAAGGATTAAAAATCAAGTCATGCAATGGCTGGAGCAAGATTTACAACTCAAGGTCAGTAAGGATAAATCAAGAATTGTGAAAGCCAACAAAGGGATAAGGTTTTTTATCCTACATGATTAAGGTAAACCCCACCAGTAAAAACCGCAAAGAGAAGATCATACGGAATTCCTTAAACGCAGCGTCCAAATCCAAGTTCCCAAAGCGAAATCCGAAAAATATAGATATGAATACAATTGGTTAAAAGAGGGAAAGATGAGACACGATGAAACATTAGCAAATAGGGACGAGTTAGAAATAATTAGGACCTATAAAACAATTGTTAGAGAAATTAATCTAATATTTTTGTTTAGCTAACAATCTAGGTGTTTTTTAATTCATCTAAATTATCTAGTTGAAGATAGCTGTTTGGAAATACTGGCAAAGACACGAAAAACGTAAATTGCCAGAGTTCGAAAGAAATTTAAAATTGGTTCAACTTGGGCTATTCCTTATCTTAATAAAGAAAAATCCAATTTGCACCATGGGGTTGTCTACTCTTGGGATAAAATTAAAAAAAATGTGTAACTAAAAGAAAAACCTGGATATTATCATTAATAGATTTAGAATCCAAGGTCGTACGCATCTAACTGACCGTTTGAAAGTGGAACGTTGTGAGAACTGCGACAAAACAACCCAACTTCAAATTCATCATATCGGGACAATTCGCAACGCGAATCGCCAAAGGATCATGAATAAAAGAACTAAAGTATTGTGTAAGGATTGTCATCTGAAGATAACCAATCAACAAATAAATACATGATATTAGGAAAACGAGAACGATAAGAATAAATAGCTAACCAACCGCGAGGGGAAATTAGTTCTCGCAAGAGAGTAAATTATGGAAAGCGGTGTGCTTGGAAACTTGCTCGCACCGTTTGGACGGGGGCTGATTAGTAAATAAAACAGCAAATACAAATAGCTGCATAAAACGCAATTAATCTATCCGTATAAAATTATTTGTTATTATCAAATGCCGCAAATTGTTCATGAAGGAGAAACCCATGAAATTGCATCTATTAAACAATTATTATTTCGAAATGGTTTAATAAATGATTTAGTTCATGAATATGTTATAATTAAAGACTTAAATGATAAATTAATTGGAGTAGTTGGTCGATATTATAATAATATTAGATGTTTATCGATTGATCCTGAATATCAAGGTTATAATTTGGCTAATTTATTAATTAGTTTTATTATTAAAAGAATTTATAAAGAAAATTTTAATGAAATTTTTGTTTTTACAAAACCTATGAATTTTACTATTTTTAAAAAATTAGGTTTTAAAATGATTTATTGCGATGAAGAATTTGGTTTTTTTACCAATAGATATGATTATTTTGAAGAATATTTGGTTTATTTATCAGAAATACATAAAAAAAATAATTTATCTAATTCGAATAATATATCTGCTATCATTATGAATGCTAATCCTTGGGCGCCAAAAGCAGCCTAAATTTCGCGCTATTTAACCAATAGCCAGGGTCGATAAACCCTGAAAGGATATGGTCGGTTTGGCAGACGAAAGAATGCCAATCTACAGCAGACCATAAAAGCGGGTTGCGATGAAAGCAAATTAGTCAAGATGACTCCGCTACCGAATAATTCGATGGAGAAGCCTGAAATGGCCTAAGAAGGAAAATTGATGTAATAGCATGACCTGTCTCGGAAGTTGCTGAAACGGACAGTCCAGAGTCTACTAATATAAAAAGGATGTATTGAGTAGTTTATCAAAGAAACCTGGAATTAGCCTCTCAAAGAGGATACTTCCCCTAAGGAATTAAGGTCGAAATTTAGAGTAACTTGGAGAATCCTAAAACGAAGTAATTAAGTTTACTAATCCGGAAATAAAAGCCCGGATGTCAAGGATAAAGAATCTTTTTAGTAGTCGTAAGGGTAAACCTAAATTTGGAACAATTTAGTCAATCGTCTTACCAAGAAGAGAGTTAATCACTCTTATAGGGCAAAGGAAGAAAGTAATTTATTATTTATTCAATGGTATCAAGAAAGGGGTTGATATTATGTCAACAACGGTTTCACTAGAAACTAAACTTTCGCGAACATTGAAGAGAATTCAATATCGTTCATCAAACGGTTACTCTTTAAAAAGAGAACTCCAGCAGGGAATGAATAATTTTTATAACACGTTAACAGCATTTAATAAAATTGCTGCTAACAAAGGGGCGGGAACACCGGGGATCGACAATGAAACCATTAATGGAATTAATCTAGGAAAACTAGAAAGATACCATCAGGAATACGTCAATAATGGTTATAATCCCAAACCAGTTAAAAGAATTCTCATTCCTAATGATAATAAAGGTACTAGACCCCTAGGATTACCTACTATCAAGGACCGGTTGATACAAAAATGTCTCGAACAACTTTTGACTCCCTATTTTGAAAATATCTTTTCAGAATGGAGCTTGGGATTTAGAACCAAAAAATCCTGCCATGATGCGATCAAACGCGTCAAACAAAGATTTAAAGGAATTGACTACATCGTCAAAATCGACTTAAAAGGCTACTTTGATACCATCAATCATGAGATTCTCATGAGAACCTTAAACCGGTTTATCAGAAAGAATAAAGTTCTCTCAACCATTAACAAATGGTTGAAAGCTGGTTTCATGAAGGACGATATCAAGTATGAATCCTTATCTGGATCTCCTCAAGGAGGAATCATTTCCCCCCCTTATTAGCCAATGTATATTTACATGACATCGACCTTAAAATGGAGGAACTGATTAAAGAAGGAAAGCCGATTAGGAAGAACAACCCAGAATATAGGAAAGCATGGCTTAAAAACCAGCACCATCAACTGGGGATTGATAGGTATATCAATTTAAACCCAAAGACAAGAGTCGAATACATCCGCTACGCTGATGATTTTATCATTGGTGTGAAAGGCGAGTATGACCAAGCCGAAAGGATTAAGAATCAAGTAACGCAATGGCTAGAGCAAGATTTAAAACTTACTATCAGTAAGAATAAGTCAAAGATTGTTAAAGCCAGTAAAGGAACTAGGTTTCTATCCTACTTGATTAAGGTTAAACCAACCAATAAAACTCGTGAAAGGAAAACTTCAAAGAATTCCTTCAACGGAAAAGTTCAAATCCAGATTCCCCAAGCGAAAGCCAAAGAATACGGACATGAATATAATTGGTTAAAAGAGGGAAAGGTGAAACACGACGAAACATTAGCGGACCGAGACGAATTAGAAATAATTCGAACCTATCAAACAATCGTTAGAGGAATTATCCAATACTTTTGCTTAGCTAACAATCTCGGTGTTTTAATCTATCTAAACTATCTAGCTGAAGATAGCTGTTTGAAAATATTGGCAAGAAAATGGAAAACATCGATTGCCAGAGTTCGAAAGAAACTTAATATAGGTTCAACTTGGGCTATTCCTTATCTTAATAAAGGGAAAATCCAATATGAACCGTGGGCTGTCTACTCTTGGGATAAAATTAAAAAAATGCGTAATTACAAGGGAAACCCGGACATTGCCATTAATAGATTTTTATTCTAAGGTCGTAAGCACCTAACTGACCGTTTGAAAGCGGAACGTTTTGAGAACTGCGACAAAACAACCCAACTTCAAATTCATCACATTGGGACAGTTCGCAACGCGAACCACCAGAGTGTCATGAATAAAAGTACCAAGGTATTATGTAAAGATTGTCATCGCAAGATAACCAATCAACAAATACATGATATTAAAAGAATAAGAACGATAAGAATAAATAGCTAATTAACTGCGAGGGGAAATTAGTTCTCGCAAGAGAGTAAATTATGGAAAGCCGGATGCTTGGAAACTTGCTTGTCCGGTTTGGACGGGGGCTGATTGTAAATAAAACGGCAAATACAAATCGTCGCATAAAACGCAATTAATCTATTCGTATTTACCAAAGGTCATCACTATTTAGTGAAAAAAGCATCTAATAATAGTGATTTTGTTTATATTATTATGGTTAAAGAAGATATATCTTTATTTTCTTATGAACAACGTAAAGAAATGGTAAAATTAGCTACAAAAGACATACCAAATGTTTTTGTTGTAGAAGGTAGTAATTATTTAGTTTCTAGAAATGTTTTCCCTTCTTATTTTTTGTCATCTCCTGAACAAGTAATTCGTTCTCAAATTATTTTAGACACAAATATTTTTGCTAATTATATAGCTTGTAAATTAGGTATTAAAACGCGTTATGTAGGGGAGGAACCGTTTTCTTATACTACTAATTTATATAATACAATAATGAAAGAAATTTTGTTTAAATTTTCAATAGAATTAGTTATTTTGCCTCGGTTGATTCAGGATTTTAAACCTATTTCAGCAACACAAGTGCGTAAGTTATTTATCCAGGGAAATTTTAAAGATATGAAGAAATTAGTCCCTATAACTACTTTAAAATTTTTGCAAAAATTAAATTACAAAAAATATGCTCAAAATCCTGAACTTTCTAAATTGATTGATAAAAGTTTTTAACTTTTCTGGATTAAAGTATTTTGGTTAGTTACAAATTAAACAATTTAAAGTAAGTTATTATTTTACGCATATACTTGTATTTTTTTAAAAATAAAGGAATTATTTAATATATTATGGTATCCAATAAAAATCAAATGGACAAAAATCTTTATCAAGTAATTTTATTTTATAATTATAGTTATATTAAAAATCCTCAAATTTTATGTAATCTTCATAAAATATTTTGTATTAAAAATAAATTATTAGGTAGAATTATTATTTCGGAAGAAGGTATTAATGGTACTTTGTCAGGATTAACAATAGATATTAATTCTTATATGCAATTTTTATTACAAGATTCTTGTTTTGCTAATACTGCGTTTAAAATAGATTCAGTTAATGGCCATGTTTTTCCTAAACTTTCAGTAAAATATAAAAAAGAAATAGTATCTTTAAAATTAAAACATGATCTTTTTCCTAAAAATAGTTGTTATTTAGAACCTAAAGAATTTTATAATTTATCTCAAAAATCTGATATTATTTTATTAGATGCTCGTAATAATTATGAAACAAAGTTAGGGCATTTTTTAAACGCTATTTTGCCTGATATTAATAATTTTCGAGAATTACCTGCTTGGATAGATAAAAATTTAGATTTTTTTAAAAATAAAAAGGTTTTAACTTATTGCACTGGAGGGGTAAGATGTGAAAAATTATCTATTTATTTAAAAAATAAAGGGATATCTGAAGTTTTTCAATTAAAAGGGGGAATTATCAATTATAGTCAAGATGAAACACTTCAGGGCGAAAGATTCCAGGGTAGTCTTTATGTTTTTGATAAAAGAATTGTTGTTAAAGCGAATAAAAAAAAACATACTATTATAGGAAAAGATTTTTTCGATCAGACTCCTTGTGAAAGATATATTAATTGTGCTAATCCTGAATGTAATAAACAAATTTTATGTAGTTTAGCTAATGAAATAAAATATTCAGGTAGTTGTTGTCTTCGTTGTAGACAACATGTTAATAATCGTTTTAATCGCGAAAATTATAAAAAAATTAATTCGAATAGAAATGATGGTGTAATAATTTGCTGATTAAAAAAGATGTGATTATTTATTTAATTATGTTATTTTATTTAAAATAATAATATTATTTTGGTTAAAATCGATTTAAGAAAGAAAGAGGTTATTTATGGATAAATTTGCTATTGTGGCTAATGGTAATAAACAATTCCAAGTTACTTTAAATCAAGAAATTTTTACAGATAAATTATCAGTACAACCTGAAGAAGTTTATGTTTTTCGCAAGGTTTTAGCTATCTATTCGGAAGGTAACTCTATTTCGGGAAATCCTTGTATTGAAGGAGCTACAGTAGAAGCTAAAGTTATTAAGCAAGGTAAATCAAAAAAAATTATTGTAGCAACTTATAAAAGACGCAAAAAGTATCGTTGCAAAAAAGGACATAGACAGTTATACACGAAACTTTTAATTACTAATATTAATTTACCTAAATAATTATTTTATTAATTATATGATTGAATGTTTTATAAAATATAATAACGAAATTATTACTTCTATTATTGGGGCGCCAAAGAGGCCTAAATTTCGTGCTATTTAACCAATAGCCAGAGCCGATAAGCTTTGAAAGGATATGGTCGGTTTAGCAAACGAAAGAATGCTGAATTATAGCAGACCGTAAAAGCGGGTTGCGACGAAAGCAAATTAGTCAAGATGACTCCGCCACCGAATAATTCTACGGAGAAGCCTGCAACGGCCTAAGAAGGAAAATTGATGTAATTAGAAGAACCTATCCTGGAAGTTGCTTAAACGGATAGTCCAGAGTCTACTAGTATAAACAGTAAGTACTGAGTAGTTTATCAGATAAAGGAAACCTGGAATCAGCCTCCCAAAAGAGGGTACTTCACCTAAGGAATTAAGGTAGAAATTTAGCGTAACTTGGAGAATCCTAAAACTAAGTAATTAAATTTACTAATCCGGGGATAAAAGTCTGGATGGTCAAGGATAAAGCATCTTCTTAGTAGTCGTAAGGGTAAACCTAAATTTGGAATAATTTAGTTAATCGTCTTACTGTGAAGAGAGTTAATCACTCTTATAGGGCGAAAGAAGAAAGTAATTTACTATTTATTCAATGGTATCAAGGAAGGGGTTGATATATGATATCAACAACGGTTTCACTAGAAACTAAACTTTCACGAACATTGAAGAGAATTCAATATCGTTCATCAAATGGTTATTCTTTAAAAAGAGAATTACAGCAAGGAATGAATAACTTTTATAATACGCTGAAGAATTGCCACTAACAAAGGGGCGGGCACACCAGGTGTTGACAATGAAACCATTGATGGGGTTAATCTAGAGAGACTAGAAAGATACCATCAGGAATACGTTAATAATGGTTATAACAAAACCAGTTAAAAGAATTCTCATTCCTAATGATAATAAAAGAACCAGACCCTTGGTACCCATCATCAAAAATCGGCTAATATAAAAATGTCTCGAACAACTCTTAACTCCCTATTTTGAAAATATTTTTTCAGCATGGAGCTTGGGATTTAGAACCAAAAAATCTTGTCACGATGCCATCAAACGCGTCAAACAAAGATTTCAAGAAATTGCTTACATTGTCAAAAATCGACTTAAAAGGCTACTTTGATACGATCAATCATGAAATTTCAATGGGAACCTTAAAACAATTCATCAGAAAGAATAAAACTCTGTCAACCATTAACAAATGGTTGGAAGCCGGTTTCATGAAAGACGATCTCAAATACGAATCTTTATCAGGTTCTCCTCAAGGAGAGATTATTTCTCCCTTGCTGGCGAATGTATATTTACACGACATCGATCTGAAAATGGAAGAACTGATTAAAGAAGGAAAGCCAATTAAGAAAAGCAACCCAGAATATGAGAGAGCATGGCTTAAAAAACCATCACCATAGACTGGAAATTGATAGTTCTCTCAACCTAAATCCAAAAACAAGAGTTGATTACATCCGTTACGCTGATGATTTTATTATTGGTGTTAAAGGCGAGTATGACAAAGCTGAAGGGACTAAGAATCAAGTAACGCAATGGCTAGAACAAGATTTGAAACTTATCATTAGTAAGAATAAGTCAAAGATTGTTAAAGTCAGCAAAGGAACTAGGTTTCTATCCTACATGATTAAGGTAAACCCCACCAATAAAACTCGTAAAGAAAAAGCCACAAAGAATTCCTTAAATGGCAAAGTCCTAATCCAAATTCCCCAAGCGAAAGCCGAAGAATATGGAGACGAATATAATTGGTTAAAAAAGGGAAAGGCGAAACACGACGAAACATTAGTGAAGAGAGATGAATTGGAAACATTCCGGACCTATCGAATAATTGTTAGAGTAAATTATCCAATACTTTTGTTTAGCTAACAATCTCGGTGTTTTAACCCATCTGAATTATCTATCTGAAGATAGCTTTTTGAAAACACTGGCAAGAAAATGGAAAACATCGATTGCCAGAGTTCGAAAGAAACTTAATACAGGCTCAACTTGGAGTATTCCTTATCTTAATAAAGGAAAAGCCCAATATGAATCGTGGATTAAGAGATTTAGATTCCAAGGTCGTACGCATCTAACTGACCGTCTAAAAGCCGAACGTTGTGAGAATTGCGACAGAACAACCCAATTCCAAATTCATCACATTGGGACAATTCGCAACGCGAATCGCCAAAGGATCATGAATAAAAGTACCAAGGTATTGTGTAAAGATTGTCATCGTAAAATAACTAATCAACAAATACATGATATCAGGAAAATAAGAACAATAAGAATAAATAGCTAATCAACCGTGAGGGGAAATTAGTTCTCGCAAGAGAGTAAATTAGGGAAAGCCGGATGCTTGGAAACTTGCTTGT
>NZ_JAOSIT010000080.1:0-1070 GCF_030586975.1 Candidatus Phytoplasma gossypii
ATTAACTCCTCGAAGGAGTGATACTTTATATTTTATATCGATAATGATAATGATAATCGATATTTGATATTATCGAGATATCATTCTTAATCATTATCGTTATCGATATCATAAAAATCCTTTGCGTTAAGAAAATAATTTGGTTCTTTTAATTATATTAATTTTAAATTAATTTTAATTTTAATGGCCTAACCAGGTTAGTGTGTTTGTATATTAAGCTAAAATAGCGCTAAAACGCTATTTAATTATAAAATCTTTACATATGACAATTAAAGTAAATAATGATCGAATAAAAGATTTCTAATGAATATAAGCGGTTTTGTTTAGATGATTAAGATTAGTGGGAATATTTTTATCTCTTAATATAATTTTTAAACAATATAAAATATAAAGGAATTAAAAAATTACCAAAAATATCATATAAACTCCAAAAAAATAATCCTATTTCAATATATTTAATAAAATCATTCATGATCAATTAACTCCTTTTTATAAAATTTTGATTGTTCATAAATAATTATTTATTTAGTTTGATTAATTAATCTTAGTCTGAAGTTGAGATTTTTTTTCTTGATAATTTTGTAAATAATGAAGGGGACTTTGATAATTAAGTTTTTTGATAGGCCATTTGTGATTATAAAAACTTTTAAAAGTTTGAATTTTTTTAATTATTTCCGTAAAAGAATAGTGATACCAATCTCCATAACGACTTTTAAACCACCCTTTTAAATTACTAAACCAGGATTCGATCGGGGCATTATCATTAGGACAACCAGGGCGGGACATACTAATTAAAAAGCCTTTTTGTTGTAAAGTTTGTTGCCAAAGGCGACTACTATAACTACCACCCCGATCCGAATGAATAATACAAGGTTTAGTTAATGAAGGTAAAACTTTAAAGGTCGCTTTAATTAACTTTAAATTAGGTTTTAAACTAATTTTTAAACTTAAAATCTCTTGATGATAACCATCTAAAATAACTGAAACCCATAATAATCCTTGAGTTGTTGGAAAACAAGTTAAATCGGTATAAAGTTTGGTCAGAGGTTGATCGGTAACAAAATGGTTTT
>NZ_JAOSIT010000081.1:0-1014 GCF_030586975.1 Candidatus Phytoplasma gossypii
TACTTAACCGCTTAGGGACTTGCACCTTTTCCTTGACTTCTGGTCTGGCGTCGACTTGTTGACTAGATATTTCGTCTCATCTCGCTTGCGTGCTTTTGCTGTTATCAACTTTTCTTTCGAACTAGTTAATCAAGCCCACCTTGTGGTGTTTACGTGACCTCTAGAGAGATTATCACTCTAGGCTATGCGTTAAATAGCAGAATTATGAGCATCTTTTGCGCCCTAATTCTATATAAGAGTTTTCTTGTTTTTCCAAAATGTTTAACAAAATTGCTTCTTTATTATCTTGAGAATTATTTATTTGAAAATTATTAAGTTCTGTAATATATGTTTTTCGTTGTGTTTCGATATCATTTAAAAAAATCTGTAATTTTTCTTTTTCGTCTGATGATAATATATCTAATTCTTTATTGAATTTTTGTGTTTGATTTAATTCTGTATCTAAAATAATTCGATATTGAAAAATTTTAGTTTTTAAATCTATTATTTTTTGATTATTATCATCAGAAATCTGAGCCACAATCGTATTCATAAAAAAACATTTAAGAAAAAATAAGATCAGAATTAAATATTGAAATAATAAAATATTTTTTTTATTTTTATTAAAAATTTTTATATTAGTTATTCATTCTCTTTTCTTTTTTTATTTTTAAAAATATGTAATAAATATATTTTTATTTAGTAGATAATATTTTTTTAAATATTTTTGTTAGATAAATTTTAATTATTTTGTGAATTTATAATGTTTAATTTTTTTTCAAATTTTCAAATTTCATTTTCAATTATCATTTATTTCCTTTTGAAGGAAAATATTAAGATATTTTATGAATAGAAAATATTCTAAATATAAAATATCTAACTTAATTATAACATATAAAATGGTTAGTGCGCACTGAACCCATATTTTGTAACAACTTTTAAGAATATCAATAATCATCTCGATCACTATTTAAGTTAGAAATATCTCCGCTTTTCTCGTGAACCAAACTTTTTGGAACTGCGCCATTTGGGGAA
>NZ_JAOSIT010000009.1:0-21100 GCF_030586975.1 Candidatus Phytoplasma gossypii
TTAATCAAACCCACTTTTTTACCAATTGAAATTGCAGTTGGACCATAATCTCCAGTAATAACCGTAATTTTTAAACCAGCTTTTAACAAATCTTCTACAGCTTGACGAACTTCTATTTTAGGAGGATTTATTTTTGTCTTCTGAAGACATTAAATTTTCTAATTGAGGAACTTCAGACGAAATATTTCCTGACGTCAAATTCTCTTTAGAATCATTAATCATAAATGATGAATGTATTGGATGAAAAAAAACAAATGTTGTTACTGATCCTAAAATCATCAAAACAAACATAATAACAGCTATTTTTTTAAAATTTTTTAATGAAACATTTTTTTTTTGTTTAGTATTTATAGTATTTATATTTATTATTTTCCTTCTTTAATAATTAATGGCAAATCCTAAAATATTAATTCCATATTTTAAAGATTATTTTTTTAACAAAAAAACTAAATAATTAAATTTATATATTGATTTATGTTGATTAATAACATAATTTATAATTTTTTTCAAAGTTCAAATTCAAATTTCAAAATCAAATATTTATTAAATTTCATTAAAAATTAAAATTTAATAAACAAAAAAACATTTTTAACACAATTTTTTTCTCAAAATAAGTGTCTAATTTTCGTAGTAATCATAGATTTATTTTTCATAAAATAACTACTACATCTAATATTATAAACGAATTTTTAAAAAATAGATAGATACTAAAAATAAAAATATTTAATAATTTATATAAACTTATTAAAAACTTATCAAATAAAGTATTAAATAAATATCTAATAAATTAATAAAATTGATAAATTTTGTATAAAAAAGCTTATAAATTATTTTTTAACTTTTCTATTCAACTTTTATTTATAAAACCCATGATTAAACAATTTATAAATTTATAGACATAACCTTAATAATTCAATTTAGATAAATTTCTTATTTTATTTCTATATCGCGCAAATCATCATTTAAATCATTATTTAAATCGCCATTAACATTATTATTCGCCAGCGTATCGGATTTAGGAAATAAAAACGAAGGTAAAAACTTTAAAAAATTCCAATTAATCTCAAATTTACAAGAATCAAATAACCAATTAGAAAAAATATTTAAAATATTAGATTTTAGAGAAATTAAATTTTGTTCAATTTGAGGATTTAAAACTTGATTAAAAGTTTGACTCAAATGTTCTTTAGTATGTTGTTCCAAATGATCAATACATTGATCTAAACGCATTTGACAATGTTCTTTTAAATTATCTAAATTTTTTTGAAAATATTCGCTAATTCCATCTACTTTAACTTTAATATGTTCAGTGACATCACTAACACATTTTTCTGCAGAACCTGTAATATTTGATATGACATTTTTTTTACCAGATTCTAAATTGCTTTCCAAAGCTTGACCAACATCCGAAACAACTTCTTCATGTTGTTGTTCAATATGACCTAAAATTTTTCCCATACAAAAAAATACAACAAAAAATAAAAAGGAAGTAACTAAAATCGATAATAAAAAAATTTTTTTTCTTTTAATAATTTGTTTTTTTTTATACATAACTTCAATACCTATTTTTCTTTTACATAAATTTATTGTTCGTGTTCGAAATATATCGATCTATTATTCACTTTAATAAGTTCAAATCATCATCAATAGTTAAAATTCTAAATAACCAAATTTCTTTAATATATAATTTAAAATTCAATCATATTATCTCAAATGTTGAAAAATAAAAAATTTAATTCAAAGCAAATAATAAATATAAAACTTTTATAACATATTATTACATAAAATCTATCAATCTAAATCAAAATATACACAAAAAATTATTATAATTCAATAACACCACAAAAATTTTATCAAAATTTTTCATTTTATAAAATAAAATATTTTTTTATTTAAAATTTGACAAAATCATTTTTTTTGTATAGAATTTTAAAAATTAAAAAAGCTCCCATTATGTTATAAATTTAGTAATAATATATAAAAAATATCCCATTTAACGCAAAAATAAACAAAATTAAATTTTATAATCCCAAAGGAGAATAAAAAATTATAATGCAATACATAATAAAAGTTGAAAACTTAAAAAGTTATTTTGATAAAAAAATAATTTTAAATAACATTAATTTAAAAATAAAACCAAAAGAAATAGTTTCTATTATTGGTCGTTCTGGTTCAGGAAAATCAACTTTATTAAGATGTTTAAATTTATTAAATAGACCGGATTCAGGAAAAATATTTTTTAATAATTATAATCTTCTAGATTCTAATATTTCTTTGACTAATTTAAGAATACAAATAGGTATGGTTTTTCAACATTTTAATTTGTTTTCCGAAAAAACTGTTTTAGAAAATTGTTGTCTAGGATTGAAATGTATTTTTAAAATGCCTTATACAGAAGCTTCCCAAAAAGCTTTTAAAAAATTAAAAGAAGTAGGAATGGAAAAATTTGCCTACGAAAATGTTCAAAAGCTTTCCGGAGGACAAAAACAACGAGTAGCTATAGCAAGAACTTTATGTATGGATCCTAAAATTATTTTACTTGATGAACCCACTTCAGCTTTAGATTCAGAATCTGCTCAAGAAATATTAAAATTATTGAAAAATTTAGTTATTAAACATAATATAACGCTTATTATTGTGACTCATGAATTACAATTTGCAAAAAAAGTGTCAAATAAAATTTATTTATTAGAAAATGGTCAAATCATAGAAAAAGGCAATTTAAATGATATTTTTCAACTAAATAAATGTCCTAAAATTAAATATTTTTTCGAACAAGACAAAAAATAATGATATTTATACACAAGTAATTTGTAAAAATTATTATTTAAATATTATAAATAATCATAATCATAAATAATCATAATCATCCTAAAAAACTATTTAACTATTTTGAAATTCCTAAATTTAATAATAAAAAAACAATGAAAGTGAACTCATTTTAATGTTTAAATTGAAAATTCGACAAATCTTAAAAATTTTTATTTTCATCATAATAATATTATTTTTACATTATAAATTATTTAAAATTTTTAATTTTACAACACAACCTTCTGATAATATTATTTTAGGAGTAGTAAGCAATTCTCCGCCTTTATGTTTTGATAGTAATTCTTCTAATCCCAATAGCTTTCGTACCGACACAGGAACATATGTAAGTGGTTCTGATATTTTTTTATTTGAAAAATTAGCAAAAAACATGAATAAACAATTAAAAATAAAACCATTAAATTTTCCTGGTATTTTAAATGCAGTTGATCAAAAAATTATTGATGCTGCTATTGGTAACATGAATATTACAGAAGAACGTAAAAAAAAAATGAATACTATTGAGTATGATGTTACCGAAATTGGGTTTTTAATTAGAAAAGATAACCATAAATTCAAAAATTATATAAATCAAACAGAAATTACTATTCAAGATTTAAAAAATTTAATTAAAATGCATGGACATATTAGCGCAACAACTACAGCTAGTTCTATTTATGATATCGAAATATTAAATAAATTAAATTTACATAAATTAAATCCAAAAGAAGATTTAGTAAATTGCGTTAATGAAGTAGAGCAAAAACGTGTTGATTTATTAATTTTTGAACACCCTGTTATAAATTTAATGACTTCTTCCAAAGCAAATGATAAAAATAAATTTCAATCTTTGAAATTAATAAATAAGGAAACAAACAATCAACAAAAAGATTTTCATTATCCATTAGGCATTTTTATAAACAAACAAAACACCAAGTTATACCAAGAATTAACAAAACAAATTGATGAAATTAAAAAATCTAATCCTAATATAATGGATAATTTACGTGAAAAAGCTATAAAAACTTATATAAACGATAATCATCAAAAACAACAAATCAATACATTTAGAAGTAAAATTATAAATATAATTAAAACTTATCAAGACAGCTTTTATATATCATTAACATTAGCTATAGATGCTATTTTAATTGGATTCTTGTTAGCATTAATATTATTACCTTTCAAAATATGGTGTCAATCTTCAAAAAAACTAATTAAAAAAACAATTAATTATATATTGGTTTTATGCATTCATGTTACAAAAGCTGTTCCGATTACTATTCAAGTTGTCTTAATGTATAATTTATTAATACAAAAAATATTTTTTTTTAAAGGTTTAATGGGGGTTTTTTGTATTTCGTTAATCATAACTTTCCTTAATAACGCATTTAATTTTTTAAATAACATGTCTAGACAAGTTAATTTTTTAGAATCTGGACCTATAGAAGCTGCTTACGCTCTTGGTTTAAATTCAAAACAAGTCTTTAAATATATTATATTGGAACAAATTTTAAAAAGGGAAATACCTAATATATGGGATCAATTTATAATAAATTTAAAAGAAACTGCTTTATATTCTATTATCGGATTACCAAATTTATTATGGACTGCGCAACGAAATATAGCTATTACTTATGATACTATAACACCTTTTATTATAATAAGTATTATTTATATATCATTATCAAGTCTAATTCAAATTTTAAAATACAAAAAACTTAAAAAGTCTTATTAATAAATATAATCAAAGTAATTTAAATAATTTAATAAATAATTATTAAAATAAAAATAATCTAAAATAATATCAAAAAATGGATAACTAAAAATTTTATCCGCTATAAATTAACATGCATAATAAAAAAAAGTCAAATATATTAATCCTTTCGGAAGTAAAAATTTGACTTTTTTATTTACATATATATTAAAATTAGATAATTTTCGGATAAATAAAATTAAAAAATAAATTAACTTTTTATTTAATATTTTTAATTCTTATATTTATTATTAACATTAGAATAATTTCCCAAATCATCACTGATAATTATTAATTTATTTTCCCAATAAATATCTTTTTTTGTCTTAAGCTTGTTAACAAAATTATTATTAATTTCAAAAACTGTTTTATCAGCGAAATGTTGAATATAACCAATATTTTTTCTATAAATATTAAATTTATCATATAAAATTTGTAAAAAAATAGCAGGATTATACACACGATCATTTTTACCAATATTAATAATTAATTTTGTCATATTAATATTGTTTTGTTCATATTTTTTAAAATAATCACTATTAATACGATTATTCTTATTATAAGATGTTTTTGCAAATTCATCATTATTATAATTAGAAACATTCCGTATAATAATATTTTCATATTGTTTGCGATAAGGAGATATATAATTTATTAAAGATTTAATAATTAATTCTTGGTCATATTTTTGTAATAACTTATCCATTAAATTCATATCAATTGATAAATTATTATTTTTATAATTTTCTATTAATTGAAAAACTTTGTCACGAAATAACTGATCTTGTTGTTGATAAATCTCTTCAATTTTAGGAATTTCAGCTAATAATAATTTTTCTTTCAAATAATATTCTAATTTTTTTAATTTCATTTTTTGTCTAACATTAATAAAACTATAAGAAACACCTGATTTTCCAGCTCGTCCAGTACGACCTATTCTATGTACATAACTTTCATAATCATTAGATAAATCATAATTAATAACCATTTGAATATCAGAAATATCTAAACCTCGAGCAGCTACATCAGTAGCAACTAAAATTTTAATTTTTTTATTACGAAAATTATTAAGTACATATTGTCTTTGATTTTGTTTCAAATCTCCGTGCAAAGCATCTACTAAAAAATTTCTTGTTTGCAAATAATCAGTAATATTATCCACATTTTTCTTGGTATTAGCAAAAATAATAACAGAATCGGGATTTTGATAATCTAATAAACGTTCTAAAACTAAATTTTTATTTATATCCGAAACAATAAAATAAAATTGTTTAATACTTTTAACTGCA
The DNA here is from genome assembly GCF_030586975.1 of Candidatus Phytoplasma gossypii. Taxonomy (NCBI): domain Bacteria; kingdom Bacillati; phylum Mycoplasmatota; class Mollicutes; order Acholeplasmatales; family Acholeplasmataceae; genus Candidatus Phytoplasma; species Candidatus Phytoplasma gossypii. Next base: position 5,854 of record NZ_JAOSIT010000009.1, read on the forward strand.
ATATTTTTATTAGATATTTCTAAAGTTTGAGAATTTTTTTGATATTTTGCAGCTATCTTTTTAATAAAATCTGGCATAGTAGCAGAAAATAAAGCTGTTTGCCTTTCTGAAGGAATATTTTTTAAAATATCTTCTACATCTTCTTGAAATCCCATTTTTAACATTTCATCAGCTTCGTCTAAAACTAAAAGTTTAACATGAGATAAATCTATTTTTTGCTGTTTTAATAAATCTAAAATTCGTCCAGGAGTAGCTACAATAATGTGAGGTTTTTTATTTAAAGCACTAAATTGTTTGAAATATTTTTCGCCACCATAAATAACAGCAGTTCTAATTTCGGAATAAAATTTCAACAATTTATTAATTTCCGTAAAAACTTGCAAAGCTAACTCTCGTGTAGGACACAATACTAAAGCTTGAATTTGAGAAGTTTGAGAATCAATTTTTTGAATCATAGGAATGCCAAAAGCAAAAGTTTTTCCTGTTCCTGTTTGAGAACGAGCTACAATATCAATACCTTGAATCATTTTAGGAATCACCAAAGCCTGCACAGGGGTAGGATTAATAAAATTAAGCTCTTTTAAAGCTTCTTGAATTTGAGTTAACAAATTTAACTCTGTAAAAGAAGAAATCATTATATTTTCCTTTCAATCTTATTGAAAATTTTTTAATTAAAAATAAAAATTTTTTTCAATATTTAATAAAAATAAATCTTTCGTATTCTAATCAATGATTAAAAGATTGCGGTTATTAAAAGAAATATTTTTAGTTACTATATGTTGTTCCTAAAGAAAAAATTAAAAAAATATTTATCAAAAGTTTTTGTAATTTTTAAAATTTAGGAAAATAAAGTGCAACTTATCTCCATCTTAAGATAAAAAAGTACTAGTAACAATAATCAGCAAAAATTTAAAAAATTAATTCTCTCGTAAATTACAATTACTAATTTAAATAAGATATTTCAATATAGTTAAAAAAATAATTATTTTATTATTAATAATACCATAAAATAAAAGATTTAATTTGACAAAATTATTCGCAAATTATAATAATTAAAATAAAATTTTATTTCCGATTGATGAAATATGAAATAAATAATAAATTGTATAAATTTAATTCTGTATCTTATAATTATTACATTAATTCCTGATATATATTTTGAATTTTTTTATATAAAATTCCAAATAATAAACAGTTAACCACATTATTGATAATAATAGGAATAATATTAAAAAAACAAAAAAAAATATTTATAAAACGATCCGAATAAATATAATTATATCGATAAAAATTAATTTTAATAATATCCCAATAATTTAAATAACCATTTAAAATACGAAAACTAGATTGTAAAACAATACTGAAAAAACCAAAAATAAAAATACGTTTTTTGTTAACATAACGATGATTTAACATACAACTTATTAAAATAAATAGATTAGGCATAAAAGAACCAAAAGCAATATTGCTAATAACAAAAAAAAATCTATTAGAAATAAAAAAATTATAATTACTTTTTAAATACTCATAAGTTGCTAAATAACTAGACATTGAATAAAAGGAACATTCTATAAAAATATAAACGAAACAAAACAAAATTACATAATTAATATTTAAAAAAAATCCTAAAAAAAATAATGGCAAATGCCAAAATAACCATAAATTAGAATTAATAATAGGAATTTTATTGATTTGACTTAAAAAAGAATATTTATTCAAGTTAAATAAAACCCAAGAAATCGAAATTAAATTCGAACCTAAAATTACTTGCTTAATAATATTTCGTGTATTTTTTGTGCAGCCATTTTTATTTAACATTAAATTGAATTTAACCTCTTTCTAAATAATTGTGTTTGTCATAATAAAATTAAGTATTTTTTATCTTATTGATCATTTTTAAAAAAAATTTATCTCTAAAAAATAAAATATATTCGATACATTTATAATCCATGATAAATTTACAAATAACCATATTTCAAACATGTTATAATAAAGAATGATTTTAATTATTTAAAAAAAATATTTTTAAAATAAAAAGGAGCGATAATATCTTAATTATGAATAAATATCAACTACCTACTTTAAACTATAAATATAACGATTTAGAACCTTTTATAACACAAAAAACAATGATGATTCATCATCAAAAACATCATCAAACCTATATTGATAAATTAAATATTTCTCTATCAAAATTTCCTACAATAAAAAATAATATCGATGATTTATTAAAAAATTTATCTTTAATACCTAAAGAAATTAGAACATCTATTCGTAATAACGGAGGGGGACATTTTAATCATTCATTTTTTTGGACAATTTTAAAACCGAAAACAACCAATGAAATCGTTTTATTAAATAAAACGCAAGAGATTATAAAAAGAGATTATAAAAATTTAGATAATTTTAAAAATCAATTTACTAATAAAGCTTTAAATCTTTTTGGTAGCGGTTGGGTATGGTGGATTGTTAATAATAAAAATTTATCCGAAATTATAACAACTACTAATCAAGATACCACTCATAATTTAGGTTATCCTATTTTAGGTTTAGATCTTTGGGAACACGCTTATTATTTAGATTTTCAAAATCGTCGTCAAGATTATGTAGAGGCTTTTTTTCATATCATTAATTGGGAACAAGTAGAAATTAATTTAAATAATATTCCGAATAAATAATTATTATTAAAATTAAAATAAAAAAATCGAAACCAAAATATTTATCATATAATAAAAATATTAATTTGAAAAAAAATTATTAATTACATGATCTAAAAGAAAAAAACCGTCGAAAAAATATTTTTTCGATGGGATTTTTATTTATTAAAAAAAAATTTGATCGAAATCAAATTTTTTAACAACTTTTAAACTTATCTCTAAAAACTCAAATAAATAAAATAACTTATAGGAACAATAACAATAGTTACAAATATAATTAATATAATCAAACCTGAAAGAAAATTAATGAAACGTCGATTTCTTTGAAATTGAAATGGTACATTTTTATTTTTATTAACTATATTTTCAACTTTTAGTTGATTACTAAAACATTTCTTAGAGTTTGATGGATTAACTTTGTTATTTTTATTAAAAAACCAAATCATAAAAACTTTTAACCTCTCGAATTATTTGCTATTTTTAATATAAATAATAATAAAAATAAAATGCTTTTTTGTGATAAAACGATTAATGCCTATACAAAAGATAAATTATAAATAGTAAATCAAATAATATTATAATTTACTTTAATGCATAATATTAATGGATAATAACATTTTAACATATATTAAAATGAACTAAAAAAAGAATTTGCATGAATTCAAAATAAAGGAAAATTCATAAATTTGAAACAATATATAAAACAAAAATTAAAACAACTAAATTTTACTCAAATAACACCTATACAAAAACAAATGTTTAATAATTTCGAAAAACCTTATCATTTAGTATGCGTTGCTCCTACAGGAACTGGAAAAACTCATGCTTATTTATTGCCTATATTATCAAAAATAAATTGGCAAAAAAATACAATACAAGCGATCATAATTACTCCAACTAACGAATTAAGTTGGCAAATATTAAATATGTTAAAAAAAATAGAAACGAAAATAGCTAATATTAAAATTTTATATGGTGGCATAAATAAACAAAAAATATCAGATCAATTTAAAAAAAAACAACCTCCCTTGCTCATAACAACTTTAAACAAACTAAATGAATATGTTATCATTAACAAATTACTAAAAATTCATAAAATCAATTTTTTAGTTTTAGAAGAGGCAGATATGTTGTTTGACAAAGATTCTTTATCCATCTTAGATGCAATATTAACTAAATGTAATCCTAAAATTATAATAATATCTGCTTCTATCACTGATAAATTTAAACCTTTCATCAATAAATATTTTGGAAAAAATTTATTTTTAAATACCACACAAGAACATAAATTAAAATTAAATTATTATAAGCTTGAAACCATATCTGAACAAAAACTAAAAACTTTAATACATTTAACCCAACATATTAACCCTTATATTTGTATTATTTTTGTTTCCAACATTAAAGAACAAATAAAAATTTATGAAGCAATGCTTCAAAAAAATTTAAAAGTAATTTGTTTTTCTTCAGCATTAAATACTAAAAAAAGAAAACAATATATAAATGATATTCAAAAAACAAAATATCAATATATTATAGCAAGCGATCTTATGGCAAGAGGTTTAGACTTAGATATAGACTTAGTAATACATTATGATTTGCCTCATAAAAATTTAGATTTTTTTCAACATCGCAACGGTAGAACGGGAAGAATGGGAAAATCAGGAGATATAATAGTTTTAAGTACCGAAAAAGATGAATTATTAATTAATAAAATCCAAAAAAAATTAAATATTTCATTTAAAAAAATTAAATTTAATAAAAACCAATACTCTTTAATTACTAATCCAAATAATTAAAATATAAATTAAAATTTCCGAAAATAAAAAATATATTTTAATTAGAAAGATAAAAAAATAATATATGTTAATAATAGGCAGTCACGTATCCTTTAAAAAACCTAAAATGTATTTAGGAGCTTTAGAACAAGCTTTATCCTTCGATTCCAATACTTTTATGTTATACTCAGGCCCTCCTCAAAATACTAAAAGAAACATCATCGCACAATATGATATTGATCAAACTTTATCCAAAATGAAAAAATACAATATTAATGTGAATTGTTTAGTAGGTCACGCACCATATATCATTAATTTAGCCAACCCTTTTTTAAATAAAAGAGAATTTTCTATCGAATTTTTAATCAAAGAATTAAATCGATTTTCACAAATGAAAATTCCTCAAATGGTAATACATCCAGGTAATAATTTGAACAAAAACAAATTAGAGGCGATTAAATGGATTGCTCAAGGTATTAATAAAATTTTTCAAAATACTCCTAATTTAAAAACTAAAATAGCATTAGAAACTATGGCAGGAAAAGGTAATGAAATTGGTGCTAATTTTCAAGAATTAAAAAATATTATCGATTTAATAGAAGATAAAACACGAATTTCTATTTGTTTGGATACTTGCCATGTATTTGATGCTGGTTATGATATTAAAAATCAATTTGAAAATACAATAAAACAATTTGATAAAATTATTAATTTAAAATACTTATCCGTTCTACATATTAATGATTCTAAAAATTCTTTAGGTAGCAAAAAAGACCGACACGAAAACATTGGATATGGTCAAATAGGATTTGAAGCTTTAATAAAAATTATCTATTACCCATTATTTAAAAATATTCCTAAAATTTTAGAAACACCTTTTGTAAACCAAAAGCCTATTTACAAAGAAGAAATTATTATGATCAAAAACAAAATATTTAATGGCAATTTAAAATTTCAATAAATTTGATTTTTATTAATATATAAAAAAATCTAAAAAAATTATTTCTTAAACCATTGATAAATATAAAACATCATAATACTGCCAGCTATAGCTACATTTAAACTTTCTACTAAATCCGTAGTAGGAATAGCAATTAGATAATTCGATTTTTGACGAGAAACAAAAGAAATACCTTGCCCTTCGTTCCCTAATATTAAAGCAATTTTATTGTATTTCGAGCTAAAATCTACGAAATCATGAGATAAAAAATTAGTTTCGCGAACACAAGAACCTATAACAAAATAATTATTTTTTTGCAAAAATAACAAAAAATTCGCCAAATTACCACGATCAAAATTTAAATTAAAAATAGCTCCTTGACTAACTTGAATAGTTTTTTCGTTATAAATATCCACACTATTATCGCTAAAAAAAACAGTCTTAAACCCAAAAGCACAAGCACTTCTTAATAAAAGTCCAGCATTAGAAGGATCTTGGATATTATCTAAAATAAGTATTTTATCACTAAATAAAGATGATTTTAACATTTTACAAATAGCTACTTGAGAATATAAAATACGATTATTATTTAATAATTTCATTAAAGATTTTTTAATAAATAAACCATCTTCTTTTTTAGGATTAATAGTATATAATCCCAATACTATTCCTTTTTTCACAGCTTCTTGAACGAGATGATTTCCAAATACAAGAAATTCTTGATATAAATCTCGATATTTTTTAAATGATAACTTCATCATTTTCTTAAAAACACGATTATTAGATGACAAAATCATAGAATATTACAACTCACTTTAATCATATATGATTACCAATATTTATTCACAAAATATATTTTTAACTCGATTCGATGTTGTTAAAATAATTTTTTATTAAATTAAATGCTAATAACCAAGGAATGATAGCACAATTTAATTTATTAGGAAAATTAGCAATTACTTGAAACAATAATAAATCTGATTTTAAAGTATTACTATCAAAAGATTTATTTTGTAACATATTTATAAAATTATTAATAATTTTGAAACTTTGCGAAAATGTTTGATTAGATAAATAAATTGACATTAAAGATGAAGAAGCGCATATTATAGAACAACCTTTTGTTTCGTGTCGAATTGCATTAATAACATTAGTATTAAAAAAAATTTGCAATGTCACTTCATCTCCGCATAATAAATTATGTTTTTTTTTGCTAAGACAATTATTGTTACAAGTAATAGGTAATAAACCATAATTAAAAGGTTTTTGAGAATGATTTACAATTAATTGACGATATAATAAATAATTAACCACAATACTTACTCACATTTTAAAGAATTAAATATTAATTCAAATTTAAGAAAAATATACTAAAATATTAATTTTCTTTTTTTTAGTTACTAAAATATATTTATTAAATAAAGCTAATTCAGGAGTTAAACACAAATCATAATCAATTTTTTTTTCACAAGGAAAAATTTTAATACTTTTAGCTAATAACAATGATTTAGCTTCTTTTTTTGACAAAGCTAATTCGCTCTGGACTAAAACATCTAATAAAGTAATATTCGGGCTAACCGATAAACAAAATAAATATTTTTGTAAAAATTTGAAATCTGATTCTGATAAATCTAATCTTTTTTTACCAAATAAAAGATAACTAACTTGTTCACAATCTTTAGATATAGATTGACCATGAACTAAAGAAACTATATAACTTGCTAATTCTTTCTGAGCTAATCTTTTGTAAGAATTAAATTTCATTTCAGATTCTAAATAATTAATACGTTCTAACGTAATTAAAGTCATTTGTTTTAAACATGCGATGACACGACTATCAGATAAATTTAAAAAATATTGATACATATCAAAAGGACTAGTTAATTTCGGATTTAACCATACATTACCTTTTTCGCTTTTACCAATTTTAACACCTCGATCATTCAATAATAAGGGGATACTCATACCTAAAGGTTTATTTTTAGAAGGATTAATTAATTTTCGAATCAATTCTAAACCACTTGTAATATTGCCCCATTGATCAGAACCACCAATTTGTAATATTACATTATAATTTGAATATAATTGATAAAAATCGAAAGCTTGCAATAAATTATAAGAAAATTCAGCATAAGAAATACCAGAATTTTCATTCTTCAATCTTTCAGATATAATTTTTTTAGACAAAATATATTTCATATTAAATAATTTGCCATATTGCCTTAAAAAATCTAAAAGATTCATTTGAGATAACCAATCATAATTATTAACAAAAGATACTCTTTTTTTAGGAAATAAAGATTTTAATTGTAATAAAATATCTCGAGTATTTTTGCAAACTTCTTGTAACATTAATAAAGTTCTTTCTTTTGTCGCTTTAGGATCACCGACTAAACTAGTAACTTGACCTATCAAAATAAAAGGATTATGACCTTTATTATACAAAAGCAAAATAGTATTAATTGGTACTAAATGTCCTATGGTTAAAGAATTAGCTGTAGGATCGACGCCCCAATAAAAATTAATAGTATTATGATTTAGATAATACATTAAATCTGATTCATTGCTACAATCTTTTATTAAATTACGCATTTTTAATTCTTCAAACAAAGACATATTTATCTCCAATTTTTAATTTGATTTTTTACCAATATTACAAATTTTTATTTATGTTTAGTTTTAATTCTAGCAGCTTTCGATGATAAATGACGTATATAATACAATTTCGCGCGACGAACTATACCATAACTAAGCACTTCTATATTTTCTAGAGCAGACGAATAAATAGGAAAAGTACGTTCTACTCCTACACCAAATCTAATAGCACGCACAGTAAAAGTCGCAGATATACCATTACCTTGACGTTTAATAACTAAACCAGAAAAATTTTGAACACGTTTATTATCGCCAATAGATTGTCTAATTAACATTTTAACAGTATCACCAACTTTAAAAAAAGGTATTTTTTTAAAACTTGGACTTTCTATAGCTCTTATTAAAGTTTGACCTTTTAATTCCATAATGTAATATTCCCATTCCCTTAATAAAAAAATTTTATTTATTAATTTTTTAAAAATAATATGAAAAATATATTATTCCTCATCTTCATTTTTAATTTCTTCTAATATTGTTTGATGAAATTTATCTAAATGAATTTTGTGTAATAAATCTGGTCTTTTTTTAAAAGTATTTTTTAAACTTTCCTTTAAACGCCATTCATAAATTTTTTGATGATCTCCAGATAAAAGAACCGAAGGAACTTTATAGTTTTTATATTCAAAAGGTCTAGTATATTGAGGATATTTCAATAAACCTTTTTGATGAGAATCAGATAAATAAGAATTTTCATGAATAACTCCTGGTATAAGTCTAATTATAACATCTATAAAAACTAAAGAAGCAATCTCCCCACCAGTTAAAACATAATCTCCAATAGACAGTTCTTCATCTATAAAATTTAAAATTCTAGCATCAACTCCTTCATAATTACCACAAATAATAACTAATTGTTCAAAATCATTAATATATTGATTCGCTTTGAATTGAGTTAATAAATTTCCTTGAGGAGATAATAAAATAACTTTATTCTTATTTTTAATATTTGATTTTATTTTATTTAAACAATCATATAAAGGCGGAAATGATAATAACATTCCTGTGTCACCACTATATGGTTTATCATCTATCTTAAAATGTTTATTATGACTATAAAATCTTAAATCATGTACATTAATAATAACTTTGTTTTTTTCTTTAGCTCTTTTCAAAATAGAATGGTTTAAGAAATAATCGAAAAAATTCGGAAAAATAGTTATAATATCTATTTGCATGCTATTTATCAAATAATCTTTCCTTTTGTTAAAAACAAAAAAAATAAATTTTTTATTTCAATATATTTCCTTTTGAATTATTCTATTATTTTTAAAAAACTTCTAAAATTTAAAAATCAATTAGTTTTAATTTTTTTAAATTTTTTACACAAATTTTTAACGGTAGTAGTAGGTTGACCACCTAAAGATAACCAATAATTAATTTTATCTAAATTTAAATTAATTATTTCTTTTAAAGGATCATAGTTGCCTAAAATTTCTAAAAATTTACCATTTCTTTTGCTATGAGCATCAATTGCTACTACACGATAAAAAGGTTTGTGACGAGAACCAAAAAGTTGTAAACGAATTTTAACTGACATTTTTCTAACTCCAAACGCAATTTAATTAAAAAATATTTTGAAAAAAATACTAATTCAAGTAATTATAAAATAAAAAATAATTACTGTCAATGAAATATTGACTTATTTTAATTATAAATCCAAATAATAAATAATTTCACAATTACCATATAATATTATTTTTTAAATATAAATTTATCATAAGATTAAAGAAAGATTTAAAATGTAATAAAAATTAATTAGATCCTAAATAGATTAAAGTTATAATTATAACATTCATTATAATAAATAAGATATATTGAAATATATATCATTTAATAAATAATTTAAAAAACTAATCTGAAAATAATTAAATTATTTAAATTAAAACAATATATTTTTAAATAAAAACTGATAAAAATTAATTATAAAAGGAGTGAATAATTGTTAATATGTACTACTATATTACAGGTTTAGTTAAATTAATCCATAATAATAATATAGTTATCGAAAATAATGGCATAGGTTATGAAATAGGTTTTTACAATCCTTATTTATTCAAAATAAATCAAAAAGTAAAATTATTTACTTATCTATATATTAAAGAAAATATACGTTATTTATATGGTTTCACAGATATCAACTTATTAAATTTTTTCAAAAAAATAATTACTATTCCAGGTATAGGTCCTAAAATAGCTATTGTACTAACGCAAAATGAATTATTTTCGGATATTCAAATGGCTATTGAAACTAATAATGTAAATTTCTTAAAAAAATTTCCAGGTATTGGAGAAAAAACAGCACAACAAATTATTTGGTATTTGAATAATAAAAATACAAATAAAAAAACAAATTATATATTTAATCCTAAACAAAAAGATGTTCAAAATGCTTTATTAAATTTAGGTTTCGAAATGAAACAAATTAATTCTATTATAACCCAAATTAATACAGAAACAGATATAGAAACAATGATCAAAGAATCTTTACAATTATTATTAAAAAATAGGAAATAAAATGGAACAAAAATTAAAAAATAAACCAAATCCAAAAAATAAAAATGAAGATGCTTTTTTAAGACCTCAAACATTACAAGAATACACGGGACAAGAAGATATTAAACATATTTTAGATATTTATATCAAAGCTTCCCGAAAACGAAAAGAAACTTTAGATCACCTCTTATTTTATGGACCTCCAGGTTTAGGAAAAACTACTTTAGCCCGTATTATTGCTAATGAATTGAAGACAAATATAAAAATTACTAATGGAGCTGTTTTGGAAAGAGCTGGAGATTTATCTGCTATTTTAAGTAGTTTACAAACAGGAGAAATTTTATTTATTGACGAAATTCATCGATTACCAAAAATCGTAGAAGAAATTTTATATTCTGCTATGGAAGATTATGCTTTAGATATTGTTATTGGTAAAGATTATGACAGAAGAACTATTCGAATTAATTTAGCAGCTTTTTCTTTGATTGGAGCTACTACTAAATTCGGAAATATCTCTTTTCCATTAAGAGATAGATTTGGTTTAACTTTAAAATTAGATTATTATAAAGAATCAGAACTAAAAACTATTCTCCAAAGAACAGCTAAAGTTTATAATAGCTATATAGAAGAGTCAGCATTAACAGAATTAGTAAAACGTAGTCGCGGAACACCTAGAATAGCTAACCGTTTATTCCGAAGAACACGAGATTTTGCAGAAATATATTCTAATAAAATAATTACTCATCAAATAACCCTAGAAACATTAAAAAAATTAAAAATAGATGAAAACGGATTAAATGAAACAGATTATCATTATTTAAATCATTTAATATTTAAATTTAACGGCGGACCTGTAGGAATTAAAAATTTAGCAGCTTCTTTAGGAGAAGAAATATTAACTATAGAAGAAGTTTATGAACCATATTTAATCCAGAAAGGTTATATTAGAAGAACACCTAAAGGTCGTATAGCAACTAATTTAACTATTAGATTATTAAATAAATTAAATGAGAAATCCATATGATATAATTTAAGGGCATCAAAGAGGCCTAAATTTCCTGCTATCTAACCAATAGCCAGAACTGATAAACTCTGAATGGAGATGGCCGGTCTAACAAACAAAAGAATGTCAGATTAGAGCAGACCCATAAAAGCGGGTTGCGACGAAAGCAAATTAGTCAAGATGAATCCGCCACCAAATAATTCGATGGAGAAGCCTGAGATGGCCTAAAAAGAAAAACTGAGGTAATCTAATAACCTGTTACGAAAGTTAATTAAACGTACATTTCAGAATCTATCAATATTTGCGATATGTATCGGATAACTTATCAAACAAAAAAACCTGGAATCAGCCTCACTAAAGAGGATACTTCCCCTAAGGAATTAAAGTCGAAATTTAGGGTAACTTGGAGAATCCTAAAACTAAGTAATTAAGTTTACTAATCCGAAAATAAAATCCCAGATGGTCAAGGATAAAGCATCTTCTTAGTAGTCGTGAAGATAAAACCTAAATTTAATTTAAAATAATTTAGTTAATCGTCTTTCCCAGAAGAGAGTTAATTACTCTTATAGGGCGAAAGAAGAAAGTAATTTACTATTTTAAACTTTGGGGATACATCGAATAAAATTCAATATTGTTTATCAAATGGTTACTCTTCAAAAAAAGAACTCTAGCAAGGAATGAATAACTTTTATAATACGTTGAAGAATTACGACTAACAAAGGGGCGGGTATGAACTGTTCCGTTTTTTTAGACAACTTTTGATTGAAAAATTATGCTTGAAGACTAAAAATTAAGTTGCTAATTTCCTATCTTTTCAAACCAAAGAAATATTTTATGAAATTAAAAAAAAGTGTCTAAACTTTTTTGATAATTTTTTTGTTTCCAGAGATATTTTTTTTATATTTTATCATCCTCACTATATATTTAAGCAAAAAAAGAGAAAAACTCGTGAACAAAATGAAAAGAAAATGATATTTGCTATTAGTTTAACTTTTTTCTTTAAAAAAAGGCGCACTCAAGTAACCTTTTTCAGGTCAGCTTAAGACCGTTCAAAAATTAGCTGCGATTTTGCGCATATTGGATTGGCGTGGCATAGTTTAATTTCCTTAAAATCCACTGTTTATTCCAAAATTGGGGAAATTGATTAATTATTTTTTTCATGCTATTAGGGGATTTTTCTAATAAAAAAGGCTGTTGATATTGTAAAATCGTTTTTATTTGACCAAAAAAGTTTTCAATCACAGCATTATCGCGAGGGTTAGCTTTTCGCGACATACTGATTAAAAACCCTTTTTTTCTTAAAGTTTGTTGGACTTTTTTGGTTTGATAAACTGTTCCTTGATCGGAATGCATGATACAAGGGACTTTTAATTGGGGGAGTTTTTTAATTGTCTTTAAAACTAAATCTTGATTTTGTTGGTCGGAAACATGTGAAGCGATTATTTGATTATTAAAAGCATCAATAATACAAGAAAAATAAAGAAATCCTTGCTTTGTTTTAAAATAAGTAATATCTGTAAAAAGTTTTTGGAGCGGTTTAGTAGTCATAAAATCTTGATTGATTAAATTAGGAATAATTTGAAGATTATTTTTTAAATTACAATAAGTAAAAATTTTTTTTATTCTTAACCGACACCGAATGTCATTTTTTTTCATAATGGTAGAAACTTTTTTCTTACTAATTTTTTCGTTAAAAGTTTTTTGATATAAATCGGTAATTTTGCGATGTCCATAAAAATATTGATAGTTTAAACATAAAGCTTTAATCCGTTTTTGTTGTAACAAATATGTTTCTTCTTTTTCCTTTAGTTTATTTTGGACTTTTAACCAATAATAATAAGTGCTTCGGTTAAGGCGGATGGTTTGTAAAATGGTGGTTAAATTGAGAGTTGATTGGAATTGGTTAACCAAATAAAAAACCATCTTTTTATCAATTTTTTTAATTTTTTCCATCATTTTTTGTAATAATTCGATTTTTTGTTTTAATTTTTGCATCTTAAGACCAATTATCTTTACCAATTATTTTTAAATATATTTCCTATTATAACTCGGAAAGATTTTTTAAGTGCTTCAGTTTATTCATCTTTTGTTAATACAAAATAACAATCCTTGAAAATTATTAACTCAAAATCAAAATTAAATTGAGGATTTAAATAAATTAAAAACACAATTACCTTATATACATATCTCTACAACCCTGGCAAGGTTATTAACTTAAAAATTAAAGTTAATTTAATGATTTAAATAAATTAAAAAACAAAATTGTTGTTTCGAAGGAATTTTATGATATCGATAACGATAATGATTAAGAATGATATCTCGATAATATCAAATATCGATTATCATTATCATTATCGATATAAAATATAAAGTATCCCTCCTTCAAGGAGCTTGTTGTTAAAAAGAACATATGTAAAGTGATATGGTAACAAGATGGTAATAAAAAGGTAACTTAATGGTAATAAGATGGTAACTTAATGGTAATAAGATGGTAACTTAATGGTAATAAAATGGTAATTTTATAAACTATTTATTTGTTTTTAGTTCTTTTTTATTTAAGTTTGATAAATAACCAGAACGTAACTTTTTCACCCGATAGCCTTGTTGAGCTTTAGTCAAAAAAGATTGGATAAATTTGAAATCTTCTTGACGATAATAAATAATATTTAAACCCTTTTTATAATTAGTTTTGATCTGTTTATCATATTTATCCCGTTTGTTGGAATCTAGAGGATATAACTGTAAAGTTGCTAATTTATTAACATCAATTTTGCCAATTAATGTTTTGATCTGATTTTTCTTTTCATTTTGATAATTGATTTGGAAAAGAGGATAGTGGTTTTGAAGGGTATTATTTGGACTTTTCAGGGGGGTTAAATCCGTAAGTAATAGTTTACTATGACTAGTATCTTTAATTAAGGCAATTTTTAATTGTTTAATTTCTTCTAATATGCGGGAATCCACAAAAAGAGTTTGGTTTCGCGGACGATAATTCGCCTCTTGATAAGTATTTTTCTTTTTGGAATGGGCAACAATGGTGAGATTAATTAAATCGGTTGTTTTTAAGCTGATTAACAAGTTTTTAATGGGGATTAAATCATTGGGAGTGGTTTGGTTATTTCTCCCTCCCATGCTAATTTCTTGATGGGTGTTATTTTTCATCTTTTGTCTCCTTGGGGTTTAAATTTTTTTACTACTAATTTAATTTTTTAAGTAATATAAGCTAGTTTCTTGACAAACAGTTATAGTGCGTTCTTTTTTTGTTCCTAGATTTAATTTTTAATAATGACGCGGTCTTCGCCAAAATAACGAATCGCCAAATCGGTTAGGTTATTCTTTTTCGCCTCTTCATAGTGGGGTAAGGGGTCTAAAAAACATTTTTGATAAGCTTGTTTTCCGAATTGTCTTAATAAATCATCAACATCTTTACAAGTTTGGTCGTAAGGGGGCAAAATTCTTCGGATTTCATAAGGAATTTGTTGGGAAGTTAGTTGTTCACCGAAAACTTCACTCCGTTTTTGACCTGTTTCGTCATTATCTAAGGCAATAATCACCTTAATCTTTTCTTTTTTAATAATTTCTAGTTGGGATTGAGAAAGTAATTGGGCAACACAAATGAGACCAACCACGTTTTTAATATTGTTTTGCCAACAACTTATCACATCAAAAAAACCTTCATGAATCATGAGGATTTTCGTTTTTTTAATATCTGGTAACGCTG